>JAYEPG010000146.1:0-9563 GCA_034723795.1 Campylobacterota bacterium | reverse complement strand
TATATACCCATTAAGGTACATAAGCTATTTTATTTATCCCTGTATTTGCTTCATATCCACACATAAGATTTGCATTTACCACCGCTTGTGATGATGCTCCTCTTAAAAGGTTATCGATACTACTATTTATAAATATTGCATCACCATTTTGTTCTACAAATATATCACAATAGTTAGTTCCTGCAGTTGATTTTAAATCAACACAACTATCTTTTACACGTACAAATTCACAATCTTTATAATACTCTTTTAAAATAGCCTTTACATCAATTGAGGCATCATTTAATGTTGTGTATATACTTACAAGCATACCTCTTGTTACAGGGATAAGATGTGGTATAAAGTTGATATTTAAATCTTTATTTTCAAGTAGTTTTACTTTTTCTTTTATCTCTGGCATATGTCGATGTTTCATAGGGTTGTATGCAAACATATTGTCATTTACTGTTACAAAATGTGTAGTTTCACTTAATTTTTTACCAGCTCCACTTACACCACTTTTTGCATCTACAAAAATATTTGCATTGCTATCTATATATTTTACAAAAGGTATTAAAGCCAAAAGTGATGCTGTTGGATAACACCCTGGATTTGCTACTAGGTTTGAGTTTTTAATTTTATCTTCATAAAACTCAGGAAGACCATAAACTGAACTTGGTAGATTATCTTTATCTTCATGAGAACAATAATGTTTCTCATAAGTATCAAGTTCAAGTCTATAATCAGCACTTAAATCAACAACTTTCACACCTAACTCTAAAAGTTGCTTTGCAAATCCCATCGATGTTTTATGTGGTAGTGCTAAAAAACAAAGTGTTGATACTTTTGAAATCTCTTTTGCATCTGCTTTTTTAACCTCCATATCAATAACATCAGTTAAACAAGGATGTAAAGCATCTATAGTTGTATCACCAGTACTGTTTGCTATATATGTAATATTGAACTTTGGATGGTTTAAAAGTATTTTTACAAGCTCTAAACCTGTGTATCCTGTTGCTCCTACTATTGAAACGTTAATCATTATGTACTTCCTTACTATATATTTTATAATATCTAATTTTTTATTTTACTTTTATTTTATATAAAAAAAGGGGCAAGGAATTTTCCTTACCCCTTTTTTTAGTTTAGAATAAAATTTAAGAGATTCTACTCTGATCATAATAAACTTCTTCTATCTCAAACTCTTTTTTTCCACCTGGAAGTTGTGCAGTGAATTCATCACCTTCACTTTTTCCAAGTAGTTGTTTTGCCAAAGGAGAATGAAAAGATATATTTCCTGTCTCTGGGTTACTATGAGGTGAAGATACAATTGTATATGTTATCTCTTCATCAGAAGCCACATCTATAAGTTTAACAGTAGAACCAAAACTAATTTTGTCGTGTCCTAAAGATGAAGGATCAATTATAACAACTCTTGTGATTAAATCTTCAAGTTCTGCTATTCTTTTGTTTATATTTGCTTGATCCTCTTTTGCTGCATGATACTCAGCATTTTCTTTTAAGTCACCTAGTTGTCTGGCTTCTTCAATAGCAACTAAGATTTTTGGTCTATGAACCAATTTCATATCATTTAAATTTTGAGTTAAATCATCATAATCTTTACTTGTCATTGGTTCTTGTTGCATTATTTCTTCCTACCTTTAGCTTTTTCTTTTAATTCTCTTTTCCACTCTTTTTCAAACTTTTTTCTTTTTAAAAAAGATAAGTTTTCTACAAATAGATGACCACTTAAGTGTTCCATCTCATGCTGCCATGCAACAGCTAAAAAATCGTGTGATTCCATAGTTTGTTTTTCGCCATCTCTATTGAAATACTCTACAACAACATGTTCTGCTCTTGTAACGTCGGCATTAAAACCAGGAACACTTAAACATCCCTCATTAAAAACTAGTTCACCATCTTTATGTGTAATAACTGGATTGATAGCTTCTATTAAGTTTTCAGGTAATTGTTTATCATCATCTTCTCCACCCTCATTATCTACAGGTATATTAATAATTAAAACATTTAGGTCTACACCAATTTGTATTGCTGCTAGACCTACTCCACCTTTTGCATGCATAGTATCATTCATATCATCTAAAAGAGTATGAAGAGTTTCATCGAAAACCTCTACATCTCTAGATTTTTTTCTTAATATTATATTTGGATAAGTTATAATCTCTCTTACCATTTTTTACTCTTCTTATTGGTGTTTTTCAATAACTTTATCTACAAGACCATATTCACAAGCTTCATCGGCACTCATAAAATTATCTCTTTCAGTATCAGTTTCTACTTTTTCAAAAGGTTGACCTGTGTGTTTAGATAAAAGTTCATTTAAAGAATCTTTTAATCTTTGTATCTCTTGTGCTTGAATTTGAATATCAGTAGATTGACCTTGAGCACCACCTGATGGTTGATGTATCATAATTCTTGCATTTGGTAAAGCAAATCTTTTACCTTCTGCACCAGCTGCTAATAAAAAAGCACCCATAGATGCAGCTTGACCTATACAAATAGTACAAACATCAGGCTTGATATAATTCATAGTATCAAACATACTCATTCCAGCAGTTACTACACCACCTGGAGAGTTAATATATAAAAATATATCTTTTTCCGGATCATCAGCTTCTAAAAATAAAAGTTGAGCAACAATTGATGCTGCAACTGCATCATTTACTTCACTACTTAACATGATGATTCTATCTTTTAAAAGACGAGAGTAGATGTCGTAACTTCTCTCTCCTCTTCCTGTTTGTTCAACAACTACTGGAACGTAAGACATTATTTTCCTGCTTTTTCGTCTAATAATCTATTGATAACTTTTTGCTCAATCATTGACATTTTAATTGCTGGTAAGTACCCTGCTTCTTCATATTGTTTAATTAAGGCTTGACCATCTTGACCTTGCATCATCGCTTCATAATATAAAGTTTGAGAAACTTCTTGATCTGTTACTTCTACAGATTCAGCTTTAGCTAATGCATCTACAATAAATGTAGCTTTTACACTGTTTGTAGCATCTGGAGTAGCTTCTGTTCTCATCTCTTCGATTTTAGCTTGATCCTCTTTTAATGCATTTAATTCATCTTCAGACATCTCTCTAACTTTGTTATTTAAAGCTTGATTGATCTCTTGTTCTAATACTGATGTTGGAACTACAAAGTCAATTTTTTCTACAAGTGTTTGTAAATATGCTGGCTTTAATTCTTCACTATAGTATTTACCCATTTTTTCAGATTTAATTTGCTCTGCAATTTTCTCTTTTAACATCTCAACTGTTGGGTTTTCTTCATTTGTTAAAACTTTTTTAGCAAATTCGTCATTGATTTCAGGAGCAACTTTCTCTTGAATCTCATGTAATTTTACTTTGAACATAACTTCTGCACCTGCTAAGTCAGCTGATTGGTATTGCTCTGGGAAAGTTACTGTAATCTCTTTTTCTTCCTCATATTTCATACCAATTACTTGATCTTCAAATCCTGGGATAAATGAATTACTTCCAATTTCTAATACATGTTTCTCAGCTTTACCACCTTCAAAAGCTACACCATCTTTGAAACCTTCAAAGTCGATCATAGCATGATCTCCAGCTTTTACCATTCTTTTTCTTTTGATTTTTTCTAATGGTGTACCTTGTGCAGCCATAGTATTTATTCTTTCATCAACCTCAGCATCAGTTACATCTTTTGCTTCAATTTCTGGTAATAATGATTTATAATCACCTAAATCAACATCTGGTTTACAAGAGATTTGAATCTCAATCTCAATGTTTCCATTTTCTTGACTTTCAAATTTAGTGATTGCTGGCTCACCAATAATATCACTATTTTCAATTTTAAGCTCTGCTAATGCACCAGCCATAACTTCTCTTATTGCTTCACCTTCAGCATCTTGTGTTAATTTTTCAGCATATCTGCTTTTTACAACTGCTACAGGTACTTTACCTTTTCTAAAACCTTGAACATCCATAGTTTTAGCAGCTTGCTTAGCTAGTTTGTTTAAGCTTGCTTCAATAGCATCTGCTTGAATTGTTGCAGTTACTACTGCGTTTGCTTCGTTTGTTTTTGTTGCGTTAAATTCCATAAAAATGAACTCCGTATTAAAATTTTGTGAAGATTATAGCTAATATTAACTTAAGCCAATTATGAAGAAAGTTTATCCAAAATAAATCGTTCTAAATCAGATTGTTTTATCTCTTCATCTATTGAAATTTGATAAATATCTGATACCTCTTTATTATATTCATCATATGGAAAATGTGGAAAGTGCAGTGACCACATCTGCTTAATTCTTTGTTTAGTAACACAATCTCTTGTCCACTCTTTAAAAAAACTAAATACTCCAAATAAAAGTGCAGTAAAAAATACAGCAAGTACAATAGAAGCATGACAATCTAATATCTGAAATAGATTATGTGTTAAAAGTGAGATAGGTATTATTATCAAATGTGCCAATAATAAAAAAACTGTATATGCCCTACCAAGTTTTAATCTAAACCCAAGTTTAGTTCCGTCAAGTTTCATCCCTTCATTAAACAATAAGTTTGCATGAAGCAGTTGATTTAATTTAACTGGTTGTTTTGATATATTGTATATATATGATATTATCTTAAGTTTTATATTTTCAAACATTATTTACCTTTTGTTTACTCTTCAATTGATTTTAATTTATAAAATTCTGCACGAAACATATCTGTAACATATTTCACCTCTTTATCATGGATAGCAATTATCTCTACCTCTTTACCTTTGTAGAACCAACCATTATTTGTATCTATTATCTCTTTTTCTTTAAACATCTTCTTTAATTCATCAGCACTAATAGTTAAATCTTCCATATTATAGTTACCTGTTATTTTGATTTGCAAATATATTGTATCAAATAATACAATGATTTTTACTTATTAGAAAATTAATTTTATATTGTAACATATTGATACAATTTATTTTATATAACCTAATTTATTTTGTATAAATTTACTTATACATAATTTCTACATAAGATTTTTTTACAATAACCCATATTAAAATTTAAAGGAAAATCATGAAAAAGATTATTTTAGGAACAGTAGCAGCATCTGTTTTAGCTATGTCAAGTATGGCAGCTGATTATACACTAAAGTTTAGTCATGTTGTAAGTGAAAATACACCAAAAGGTAAAGCAGCTAAGTTTTTTGAGCAAAGACTTGAGGAGTTAAGTAAAGGTGCTATTGATGTACAAGTTTATCCATCAAAGCAACTTTATAATGATAAAGCGGTTTTAAAAGCTATTAGATTAGATTCAGTTCAAATGGCAGCACCTAGTTTTTCTAAGTTTGGCAAGATTGTACCTCAGTTAGCACTGTTTGATTTACCATTCTTATTTAAAGATATTGATCATCTACACAGAGTTCAAGATGGTGAAGTTGGTAAAAAGCTAAAAGAGATGGTTGCAAAAAAAGGTATTATTGCTTTAAACTTTTGGGATAATCACTTTAAACAATTATCTTCATCAAAAAAACCACTTATAACTCCAGAAGATGCTAAAGGTCAAAAATTTAGAATTATGTCTTCAAAAGTTTTAGAAGCACAGTTTCAAGCAGTAGGAGCAAATCCTCAAATGATGCCATTTTCAGAAGTATACTCATCACTTCAACAAGGTGTAATTGATGGGCAAGAGAATACAAACTCAAACATCTTTACAAAAAAATTCCATGAAGTTCAAACAGATTTAACAGTTACAAACCATGGTTACTTAGGATATTTAGTTGTAATGTCTAAAAAATTCTGGAATAAACTTCCATCTAACTTACAAGCAAATGTTGTTCAAGCTATGAATGAAGCAACAGAGAAAGAGAGAGAGTACGCAGAAGAATTAAATACAAAACAATTTAATCTTATCAAAGAGTATGCCAATAAAACAGGAAAACTTAAAATTCATACATTATCAAAAGCACAAATTCAAAAATGGAGAGATGCAGTTAGTCCTATCTATTCAAAATTTTACAATAAAAAGAAAATTGGAGAAGATTTAATAAAAGCAGCAATAGCAACAAACTAGGTTGTGTTTGATTAAAAAAAGGATACTTTAGTTTTAAAGTATCCTTTTTTATTTTAAGAAAGAAAGGATATGTTTTGAAAAAAATATTTAATATAATAGATAATACAATAGGTTTTATAAACCGTTGGATTGCTGCAATTGGAATAAGTGCGGGGGTAGCCTTAGCATTTTCCAATGTAGTTGCAAGATATGGATTTAACTACTCTATTACATGGGCATCTGAACTTACTGTGTACTTGTTCTTATGGAGTATGTTTTTTGGTGTTGCTTACTGTTTTAAGCTTGGTGAACATATCTCAATAAATTTATTAGTTGAGCATGTAAGTAAAAAGCTTGCAAAACTGTTTATACTTATTAGCTATTTAGTAACTTTTGTATTTTTATGTGCTGTGTCATATTATGGATATGAGTATCTACTATTAGTTATCGAACTTGAAGAGATTTCAGTTGATTTAGAGATACCTATGTGGATACCTTATTTAGTTATACCAGTATCATTTGCTTTTAGTGCATATAGTGTAGCTGAACATATTATTGCACTTATAAAACTGCCTGCTGAAGATATTGAGTTTAAAGATGAAACAGATGATTTAATGAAAGAGATGAATAAGGAGATAAGTGTGGAAGAGATTTTAGATGAAGCACATAGAAAATCAGGAGGTATAGTGTGAGTATAGCAGTATTATTTATTCTATTTTTTGCTTTATTAATTATAGGAGCACCTATTGCTATCGCACTTGGAGCTTCTACTTTTATAACATTAGTTAGTTTTACACCTATCTCTCCTATTGAGATTTCATCTATGATATTTGAGAAAATTGAGCATTACTCCTTGATGGCTATTCCAATGTTTATACTTGCTGGTGCATTGTTGAGTAAAGGTTCATCTGCAACTAGAATTATAGAGTTTGCAAAATCAATAGTTGGTCACCTACCTGGTGGTTTACCAATATCTGCTATTTTTGCATCTATTATTTTTGCTGCAGTTTCAGGAAGCTCTCCTGCTACTGTTGTTGCTATTGGTTCTATTATGTTTGGTGCTATTGTACAAGCTGGTTATCCAAAAAGATATGCCGTAGGTACTATTGCAACAGCAGGAAGTTTGGGTATTTTAATACCACCATCAATTGTTCTAATCGTATTTGGTGTTACTGCTGAAGTTTCAATTGGAAAACTATTTATGGCTGGTGTTGTTCCTGGGATCATGCTTGGACTTATGCTTATGTTAGTTACTTACATTGGAGCAGTGAGACTTGGATTTAAAAGAACTGAACCTCAACCATTTAGAGTTAGACTAAAGAAAATGAGAGAAGCTTCATGGGGACTGATGACTATTGTAATTGTTATTGGTGGTATATATGGTGGTATTTTTACACCTACTGAAGCTGCTGCTGTAGCTGCTATGTGGGCATTTTTTATATCAGTATTTGTATATAAAGATATAAAAATATCAGAGTTTTTTGATATAGCTTTAAGTTCTGCAAAAACAACAGCACTAATTATGTTTATTATTGCAAATGCAATGCTTTTTGCACATTTTCTTACAATGGAAAATGTACCTCAACTAATTACAGAAACTCTAATAGAGTGGAATGTAGATAAGATTATGTTCTTAATCTTTGTAAATGTTTTATTAATTGTAGCTGGTGCATTTATGGAGCCATCGGCTATTATTATGATTATGGTGCCATTACTTTTACCTGTTGCTGTTGCACTTGGTATTGACCCGATTCACTTTGGTATTATGATTACTATAAATATGGAACTAGGTATGGTATCGCCTCCAGTTGGACTAAACCTGTTTGTAACAAGTAGTTTAACAAAAATGCCAATGAAAGAGGTGGTTGTAGCAACACTTCCTTGGAGTGCGACAATATTTATAGGACTTATGTTAGTTACATATATCCCTGAAATATCATTGTGGCTACCAAACTTAATGTATGGTTGATTTAACTAAATACAAAAATACAATAAAAACTTACTATTTAGATGGTGTTTCAATTAGAAACATCATCTATAAAAATTACTGTAAATTCACTACAAAATCACATTTATACATAATTTATACATAACTTATACATAACTTTACTATATAATTATTTTTTATATTAAAAGGAGAAAATATGTTAAAGAAAAGTTTAATTAGTGCGGCACTTGTAGGTGCATTAGCTGTTCCTGCTATGGCAATGGAGTATGTTACTATTGGTACAGGTGGTGTTACAGGTGTTTATTATCCAACAGGTGGATCAATTTGTAGACTTGTAAATAAAGGTAAAAAAGAACATGGTGTAAGATGTTCTGTTGAATCAACTGGTGGTTCTGTATACAACATCAACACTATTAGAGGTGGTGAATTAGAGATGGGTGTTGCTCAATCTGATTGGCAATACCATGCTTATAATGGTACTAGTAAATTTGAAAAAAAAGGTGCATTTAAAGAGTTAAGATCAATCTTTTCTGTTCATGGTGAGCCGTTTACTGTTGTAGCACGAGCTGATTCAGGTATCAAAACTTTTGATGATTTAAAAGGTAAAAGAGTAAATATCGGAAATCCAGGTTCAGGTCAAAGAGGAACTATGGAAGTTGTTATGGATGCAAAAGGTTGGTCTAAATCTGACTTTAAATTAGCTGGTGAATTAAAAGCTTCTGAGCAATCTAAAGCACTTTGTGATAACAAAATTGACGCAATGGTATATGTTGTTGGTCACCCATCTGGATCTATTAAAGAAGCTACAACTACTTGTGATAGTAAGTTAGTAACTGTTGCAGATTCTACAATTGATAAAATTGTTGAAAAAAATGATTACTACAAATATACAACAGTACCAGCTGGTATGTATAAAGGAAATGATCAAGCTACTAAAACATTTGGTGTTGCTGCTACATTTGTAACAAGTTCAAAAGTATCAGAACAAGTTATCTATGCAGTAACTAAATCTGTATTTGAAAACTTTGATGCATTCAAAAAACTTCACCCTGCATTTGCTAATCTTACAAAAGAAGATATGGTAAAAAATGGTAACTCTGCTCCACTACATAGAGGTGCAGCTAAATACTATAAAGAAGCGGGTCTTCTTAAATAGTCTAGTTTAAATATATTTTTCAAGCTTTTGCTTGGAAAATATAATATTACATATAAAATATATTTTTAAGTTTTAAATTTAAAATTTAGAAATGTTTTTTAGGAGTGTTTATGTCAAAAGAAAAGCAAGATATATCAGCACAAGAACTTGTTCTTGAAGCTGAAACAGGTGGACGGGAACCTTCAAATCCTTTTATAGCTAAATTTATAATCTATTTAGCTCTTAGTTGGTCTATATTTCAATTATATGTCTCATCACCTTTGGTTTTAGAATTTACACCTTGGATGAATGCCGATGTTATTAAAAGAATACATCTTATATTTGCTGGATTTTTAGCTTATTTAAGTTATTTACCTTTTAAAAATAGTCCTAAAAAATATGTTCCTATTACAGATTGGATTATGGGTCTTTTATTAGTTTTATCTATTGCATATTTAATATATGCCCAAGTAT
>JAYEPG010000145.1:0-9566 GCA_034723795.1 Campylobacterota bacterium | reverse complement strand
CATCAGGTGCATATCCCATACCTAACCATAATCTATTTGTTAATAAATCTGGATTAGATGATTATGCGCCACTTGCATGTTTATAATGTATAGAATCGAATGCTGTTCTAAAATCTACATTCCATTTTTTAACAGATACATTGTAATTGTATTAAACTTATAGTACTATAAAAGTCCCATTAAATTTGCTTATACTTAATATTAAAAAAATAATATTATTTATCTATTTTTTGATACAAAAAGTCAAACTAAACTCTAAAACAACAAATAATAGCACAATAACAAACTGCTATTATAATATTTACTTATAAATTATATTCAATTAAAGAATAATTAAGTGATAAACAGATAGAATTATAAGTTATTTATTTTAAGGAGAAAAGATGAACAAAATAATTAAAATGTTTGTTTCAATTGCATTGTTTTCAACAATGTTGGTTGCTAGTGGTGATTTAAATATCATATCACTTAAAAAGGCAAAAGGTATGTTTAATGCAAAAAGTGCATTATTTATGGATGCTAGAGGTATGAAACTTTACAAAAAAGGTACAATACTAGGGGCTGTTTATGTTCCTCAAAAAAAGATGAATCTTGATAAAGTAAAAGGTATGAGTAAAAAAATCATCCAAAGACTACCAGCTGATAAAAAAACTAAAATCGTTACTTTTTGTAATGGTGTAAAGTGTGAAGAATCAGATTTTTTAGCACAAAAGTTAATGAAACTTGGATATACAAAAGTTTATGTATATAAAGGTGGTGTACCAGAGTGGAAAAAAGAAAAATTACCTTTAATGGCAATTGTTAAAGAGTGTAAAAGTGGTCCAAAAGGTCCTTATATTCCAAAAAAATCTTCAGCAATTACTATAAATGGTGCTAAAGCTTATTGGGGTGGTGATTCTAAGGATGCTGGTATGATAGATCAATTTTGGTTAGCTGATATGATTAAGAAAAATAAAGTTCCAGCTAATATTCAATTTATTGATGTAAGAAAAGCTTCTGATTTCAAAGATGGTCATTTACCAGGTGCTATAAACGTTCCATGGGATGCAAAAGCAGAAAAAATAGATCATACTAAATTTGCAAAAGATAAACTAAATATTATCTACTGTAATACAGGGATGATGTCAACAGATGCTAGAGGAAGTTTAAGCGATGATGCTGCTAAAAATGTTTTATATTTTGATGCAAATGTAAATTGTGAAAAAGGTAAATGTAAAGTTACTGCAAATGAGAATTAATTCTCATTTGTTTTTATAATTCAAACATAAAAAAAGGCTAGTCTTTTGACTAGCCTTTTTTATTTGAGTTAATATTTAAATTAACAAGAAGGAACATTTCCTGAATCATTTGCATACTCATAAAAGAAGTCATAATAATGAGGCATAAATTTTTCTTTTAAACCTTTATCTTTAGCACTTGGACAAATTTTCTTAATCTCATCTGCTAAAGCACCATTTTCTTGAATCTCTTCCCACTCATCTTGAGAATGTTTACCAGCCATATTAGCTCCAGACATTCCACATGCTTTTTTTAACTTTTTAGAGAAAAGTTTTTGACCTTTTGTTACATCAGCTGATGCAACAGTTGTACTCATAGCTAATGCAACTGCACCTGCTAATACTAATTTAAGTAATTTGTTCATACTTACTATCCTTTATTTAAATTTCAATAATAGTATATCATATAATTATAAAAATCGTATAAATACGATATAATGTTAAATATGAAACATTACATTTTAAAACAACTTACACAATTTTTAACAAGATATAAAACTATTAAATATATCAAACGAATCGATAATAATACCATAAAAATAGAGTTTAATGATAAAAATATATATTATTTTGATCTTTCACGTGGAAATGCCAATATATTTAAAAAAGAGACAAACGATAATATAAAAAAAGATTTTAATGCACCATTTGATGTTATATTGAAAAAAAGATTTACAAATAGTAAAATATCAAATATCAAGCTTTTAAATAATGATAAAATTATACAAATTATTTCTCAAAGCAAATCATCATATAAAACACAAACCACAATATTACAGCTTGAGTTTACAGGTAAAAATACAAATATAATTATACTTGATGAAAATAATATTATTTTAGAAGCACTAAGACATATAGATGAGTGGTCATCACTTAGAGTTATAAAAGTTGGTATAGAACTACAACCTTTGGAGAAACCATCATATATATATGAAGAAAAAGATATAGACAATATTGACCAATTTTTATTGGATATTTATAATTTAAAACAATCAAAAGAGTTAGAAAATCTAAAAAAACAAAAAATTATCCAAATTGAAAAACAGATAAAAAAAATTCAAAAAATATTAAATTCTCTTGATGATATAAAAACATTAGAAAAAAAAGCAATTGAATTTAATGATAAAGCTACTTTAATATTAAGTGAACTATATAAATATAATGGTTATGAAAAAGATATAAATATTAATAAATCAAATGAACTGTTTAAAAACTCTAAAAAAACTAAACAAAAAATTAAAAATCAATATATAGAACAACTAAACCTATCTCAAAAAGTTGAGTTTTACAATAGATTAATAGATACAATTAACAACTGTACTACGAGTGATGAAGTAGAGTTTTACATACCAAAAAAAGATAAAAATCAAAAGAAAACAAAAAAAGCACAACCGTATCAAAGCTTCTTTATTGATGGATATAAGATAATGCTTGGACGTGATGAAAGGGAAAATATATATCTTTTAGAAAATAGCAGAGCTAGTGATTTTTGGTTTCATCTTCAAGGTCAAGTATCATCTCATGTTATAGTATCTAATACTAAAAAAACTATACCAGAACATATTATAGATGAAGCTGCAAAAATTTGCGCAAAATTTTCTACATCTTCAAGAGGTGTTTATACTGTTGACTTTACACAAAGAAGAAACGTAAAAATACAAAATAGAGCTAATGTACTTTATAATCCATATAGTAGTGTTACAATCAAGTATTAAAGTTTTACGTTATAATAAAAAGTTATAAATATTTAATAATCTTACTAATGAGATATTTAATAACAATTAGATAAACTCATCCCATGAATAATAAAACAAAAGAAAACCAAGATAAACTAGCGCAAGAGGGTACAGTAGCACAAATATCTGCAGAGGTATTAGACCATATGATGAATCCAAGAAATTATGGTGTAATGAAAGATTATGATGGATTAGGTATGGGTGCAGATAAAAAAACTGGTGAATTTGCAATGGTATATATAAAACTAGATGGTGAAATTCTAAAAGATATATCATTTGGTTGCAATGCATGTCAAGATACTGTAGTAGCTGGTTCACTTTTTACAGAGATGATAAAAGGTGATACACTAGACAACTCAATAAAAGCTTTAATACTAATGGATGAGAAACTTGAAGTTGCATCAAAAAAACAACAAGCCTGTTCAAGAATGGTTCTACAAGCATTTAGAGCATCAGTTATAAATAAAGAGAATCGAGTAAAAGGTATGGATGAAGATATGTTTACAATTGATTTAAAAGAATCGTGTGAGGGTGTTAATATAGAAAATACAAAGCAAGAAGGGACAAACTAAAATGGAATTAAATAAAATATATCAAGCAAAACATGAACTATGGCTAAAGGTGCTTTTTAGTTCATTTTCTATTAAAAATGAAAAAATAAAAGCACAACTTTACAATTTTGCAAATATAGAGTTTAGGCATATGAAATGGTTATCAAATAACTTAAATGAGCAAAATATTTCATACGATTATGAAAAGTATGCTGTTGATATGCCAAAAAACAGTAATTTTGAAGTTTTAGAATATATTATAAGTGAAATCAAACTTTGTATGAAAGAGTATGATCCTACTGATCCTTTATTTGCAAGAATTATGTCTGATGAGTTTTATTTTATTACTGCTATTGAGTTGCTATTGACAGATAATTTAAATAATGGTGAAATAACTGCCTATAATAGAAAAAGAGAATATGAAGATAAAAATCTTGACGACTTAAGTAGAGATGCTTTAACTTTATTTTTATTTGAGGAGAGTTATAAAGAGTATGAACTTATCTTAATATATAGCTACTTCCAAAATAATACAAAAGATATACTTCAATATAATGTTTACCAAGATATGATTGATGAATCACAATTTCATTTAAAGAGTTTTGGTGAGATGATGGCAAAAATGGGAGTCTTGGCAATTCCTAGAACTGTGATGCCTACTCTATATCAAAATAAAGATATTAAACAATTTTTAGTAGATGGAATAGATGAAGAGATAAATGCTAAAGAGGAGTGTGCTGCTTTAGCTGAAGCTATTGATGATAAAGAGATATCTGAATTCCTTACATTTATAATGTATCAAGAAAATTATCATATTGAACTTATGAGAAAAACACTCAAATCTTTAGAATAATAATAATGATAATAGATAATTACAATTTCACATTTTCACAAAAGGCTATATTGAAGAATATTAAAAAAGATTTTTTAATGTGGAATGAAAAGAGACTTGAAGATATTTTTCCAAATGCTTATTTGGAAAAATATAAAAATAAACAACTTGCCAAAAAGATTTTTGAATATTATGTAGATATTCATGAAAAGCTAAAAAAACAACCAAATGACTATAAAAACTTTGAAGATATAAAATATGAGGTTAGAAAGTATAGTTTTCAAGAAATTTCTAAAGAAGGTGTTGGATTAGGTGCTTGTCCTGTTGCTAGTGAAGGTACAAGATGTTGTAACCTTTTAACTTTGGACGCTGTTGAATCTTGTGGATTTGATTGTAGTTACTGCTCAATACAATCATTTTACAATCAAAATAAAATTGGAATTGATAAAGATTTTAAGAAAAAATTAGAAAATCTTGAACTAGATCCAAATCAAGTTTATCACATAGGAACAGGTCAAAGTAGTGACTCTTTAATGTGGGGAAATCGTGATGGTATTTTAGACTCATTATTTGCTTTTGCATTAAAATATCCAAAAGTTATTTTAGAATTTAAAACAAAATCAAACAACATTAAATATTTTGAGCAAAACGATGTACCAAAAAATATAATAGTAACTTGGAGTTTAAATACACCTACTATTATAAAAAATGAGGAACATCTAACAGCTAGTTTAGACCAAAGAATATCTGCTGCAAGAACATTAGCCAATAAAGGTGTTCTTGTAGGTTTTCATTTTCATCCAATTATTCAATACAAAAACTATCTTGATGATTATAAAGAAATATATGATACTTTACAATCAACATTTAAACAAGAAGAAGTTGTACTTATCTCTATGGGAACTCTAACATTTATAAAACCTGTTATTAAACAACTAAGAGCAAGAGAGATGAAAACAAAAATTCTTCAAATGCCTTTTGAAAACATAAATGGAAAACAATCATATAGCTTAGAAGTAAAAAAAGAGATGTTTAAACACTGTTATGATAGTTTTAAATCATGGCACAATAAAGTATATTTTTATCTATGTATGGAAGACCATACTCTTTGGAAAGATATTTTTGGTTATGAATACTCTTCAAATAATCAGTTTGAGGATTTTATGTTAAATAATTATATGGATAAAATCAATAAAAACCCTTTAAAATAAGGGATTGATACTACTTTAATAAAATATCTTAATAAATATAAAAATCTATTTTGAACCGTTTTAAACCACTATATTAACTCTTGTAGTGTATAACAAGAAATAAAAGTGCCAATAATTTACATATATTATTCTTAAAAATGAATAATATTCACTTTTAAGAATAATATTTGTATAATCCTAAAATACAAGGATTTATATAATGTCAAAAAAAATAAAAGAGCAATTAAAAGATATAAAAAAGAGTTAATTTTGGAGAAAGTATCTGAGTATTTTGAAAGAGTTAGTTATGAACATACAAAGATAGCTGATGTTTCAAAAGACTTGGATATAGCTGTAGGAACGCTATATAAAATGTTTACTTCAAAAGAAAATTTATATTATGAATACTTAATGTATCAAGTAAATAAATTTTATTTAGAACTATTGGAAAATCAAACAGATGAACCAAAAGAGAATATAAAATTCTTTATAAAACTAAAGTATAGTTATTATATACAAAAAAGAAAAGCGATAGAATCAAATATTGTAACAGACCCTTTCTTTTTTCATAAAGTATATTCAGGATCACAAAATCCGATGAATGAGGTATATAAACTTTTAGAGAAAAATATTAAGTTAATATTACAAGATGATACTAAAAATTATACTCTATTATCTATATGTTTAAATAGATTAAGTGATGGTTTTATAGAAGATTGGCTGATAAGTGATTTAGATTTATTAAATGAAATTGATACCACTTTTAATATGTTTTTTAACGGAATAAATTTACATGAAAAGTAGTTTTAAACCAACAATATAGCAGGAAAATTAGCTCAAGAATTTATAGAACATCCATTAACATTTATGCTTTCAATGATGATTTTAATTATGGGATATTTAACTTTAGAAGTTTCACCAAGAGAAGCAAATCCTCAAATAGTTGTAGCAGGTGGTGTTGTAATAGTACCTTATCCAGGTGTAAAAGCAAGTGAAATCCAAAAAGTGATAGTTGAACCAATGCAAAGAAGACTAAGAGAAGTTGAAGGGGTTGAAAATATTTATGGTATCGCTCAAGATGATTTTGCAATAATAAGTGTGCAATTCTTTTTAGGTCAAGATGCGGATAAAGCAAACTTTAGATTATACAATAGTGTTACAAGAAATCTTGATGCACTTCCAAAAGGTATAATGCAACCAATTGTTAAAATGATGGATATAGATACAGATATATCTATAGCATCAATCGCTTTTTATCCCAAATCAGACAATATATCTATGACACAACTTTCAAAAATAGTTTCAAAAATACAAACTAAAATAAATAGAATCGACAATGTTGCTATTACTGATTTAATAGGTGAAAAAAAAGAGCAATACAATATTGAAGTTGATTTACAAAAACTTTCAGGTTTTCATATCTCTTTTGGTCAAGTTGTTAAAACTGTAGAGGGGTTGATGATGAGAACTCCAGATATAAAAGCAAATACACAATCAAATAAATTAATAGTATTTGGTGTCAATAAGGCACTAAGAGATGTAAAAGATATTCAAAATATTCAAATAGTATCTTATGGCGGTTCTCCTATTTATATAAAAGATATAGCCGAAGTAACAAAGAGTTACGATATTCAAAATAATAAAGATGCAACAATTGGATTTAAAACAGATGGAAACTATCAAGAAAAGCCACAAGTTACATTGAGTATATCTAAGAAAAAAGGGGCTAATGCGGTTGTAGTAAATGAAAATATATTTGAACTTTTAGAAACTTTAAAACCACAACTTGATAAAGATGGTATAGGATATATTATAACAAGAGACGATGGATATACAGCAAATCATTCAGTAAATGAACTTGTGATGCATATTGTTATATCTGTTATTATTATTGGAATATTATTAGTTTTTTCTTTAGGCTACAAAGAAGCTTTTATAGTAACATTAACTGTTCCTATGATTATATCTTTAACACTTTTTGCTGGCTTTATACTAGGACAAAGTATAAATAAAATATCACTATTTGCATTGCTTTTAAGTCTTGGTCTATTAGTTGATGCTGCTATTATTGTTATAGAAAATATTCATAGACATTTTCATGATCATGATGCAAAAGATAAAACTGTAAAACAAATATCAATAGAAGCTACAGACGAAGTTGGAAACCCTACAAATGTAGCAACTATTGCTATTATGATAACTTTTCTTACTCTATTTTTAGTGGGTGGAACCATAGGACAATACATAAGACCAATTGCTATTTATGCACCTATTGCTATGATTATATCACTTATTGTAGCTTATATATTTACACCATATTTTGTAAATAAACTAATGACTAAGGATGATTAAAATGAGCCATAATAAAAATAAAATAAAATGGATTGAATCATTTGTATATAATCTTTTAGAAAGTAAAGTAAAAAAGTTTTTTATCCTTTTTTCAATGTTTGCAATTTTAGTATCATCGGTTTTACTAGTATCATCAATTATGGTAAAAGTAAAGTTACTACCTCAATCTTTAGCCGATAACTTCACTATCTATGTAGATTTACCGCAGGGGAAATCAATCTATGAAACAAAAGAAGTTACAAGATGTATATTAAAACATCTAAAAGATGAAGAGATTATTACTGATATGTCAGTTTTTTATGGGGAGAGTACCCCTATAGACTTTTCAGCTATGATTAAAAGTAGATTATTTGATAGTGGTGAGAATATTGCTAATATTCTTGTGAATCTAAAAAGAGAAGAGTTTAGAGATGAAAATTCTATTTTTGCAGTTAATAGACTAAGACCAATTATTCAAGAAAATTGTAAAATGCATAATCCAAATATAAAGATGGTAGAATCCCCAGCAGGTCCACCTGTGTTAGCTGCTATTGTTTTAGAAGTTACTAGTGATGTTCAGTATAAAAAACTAGAAGATTTTTCATATAAATTAAAAGATATATTTGAAAACACTCCAAATTTAGCAGATATAGATATAGTAGGTGATGAAAGTTATACAACATTTGGACTAGTTTTAGATGAAAATAAAATTATAAAATCAAACATTCAACTTGATCAAGTAAAGAAGATATTATATATAGCTTTTGAGGGTATGGATATAGCATTTAACAATGATGCAAATGCACAAAATCAAATTCCGATACATTTAGTTTTAAGTCAAAAGACAAAGAGATTTAAAGATATAAGCAAGGAAAGTTTATTAAGTAAGTTGTCATCATTAAAGCTTATGAACCCTCAAGGGCTTATGATACCACTTAGTGAATTAGTTACAATAAAAGAGCAAACCAATGAACATAAAATAGTATCTAAAAACTTATCTCCTATGGTTGCTATAGTAGCTGGAACTGATATGGAAAGTCAGCTTTATCCACTACTTGATATAAGAACTAAAATAATTGAACAATACTCATCAATATATGAAGTTGAAGAGGTAACTATGTTTGATTTAAAATTAACTCATAAAAAAACAAAAGAGGTATTTAATCTTCATTGGGATGGGGAGCAAAAACTTTCTATTGATACAATTACTGATTTAAGTATAGCTTTAGGTGTTGCTATTTTGTTTATCTATTTTATGATGGCTGTATATTATAAAAACTTCTCAATTGCAGGTGCTATTATATTAGCAAGTTTTATATCTGTTGCAGGTGTGATATATGCCCATTGGATTTATGATATGTTTACCCCATCTACTTTTTATCTAACAGGAACTTCACTTATTGGGTTTATTGCTTTAATTGGTATTAATTCAAGAAATTCACTTTTAGTTATAGATTTTGTTCAGCAATTAGTTGAACAAAAACATTTAAGTGTACAAAGAGCAATATCTGTATCTGTTCAGACAAGAGCAAAACCAATATTATTAACCGTTTTAGCCATCATATTTGCAAGTATGTTACTAGCAACTGATCCTGTATTTGGTGGATTGGGTATTGCATTGATTGGTGGAACATTAGCCGCTTATGCAG
>JAYEPG010000144.1:0-1898 GCA_034723795.1 Campylobacterota bacterium | reverse complement strand
ATGTGGTGTGATAGATTTAAAACTATTTGGTAAATCAAATGTTTCACCTTCCATTGCTGGTATAGTGATTTCTTTTGAGCCTTTTTTAAAAGAGTAAGAGATGATACCATGACCACCATTTCTCATCCCCTTAAAAGTTTCATCACTAAATTCTAAAACAATTTTGTCAGAACTTTTAGGTATATTACTTATTATAAGTTCTGGTGTAGAACCTGCTTCCATATTATAATCAGAACATACCATATCCTCAGGTACAATTTTTCCATCCCATTGTGAATCGGCAAATGATGCTGTTAAAGAGTTTGCACTCAAACTGATGATTGGTAGTATTAAAAATAGTTTAAAAATATTTTTTTTCATAAATTATCCTTATATGTGAAATATGATACAAGAAAATAATAAATTTAAATTTAATAAGAAAAACTAATAATACTAAAAATATATACCAAATATTAACTAATTCTAAGCTATTATTTTCATAAGCTAAAGTAAAAGTACTTTGAGTAAAATAACTATATAATTATTAATAAATAATCAAGGGTACAGATGAATGATTTTACATATTACAATCCAACAAAAATAGAGTTTGGAAAAGATAAAGAGAATAAAATTGGAGAATACTTAGTACAGTCAGGTATTAAAAAAGTATTATTAGTTTATGGTGAGGGTAGTATAAAAATAAGTGGGCTTTATGACAAAACTATAGCTTCACTTAATATAAATAATATAAAATTTGTAGAACTTTGTGGAGTTGTTAGTAACCCTCTTTTAAGTAAAGTAAATGAAGGTATAGAGTTATCAAAGGCTAATAATATTGAAGCTATTTTATCAGTTGGTGGTGGTTCAGTTGCAGATAGTGCAAAAGCTATTGCTGCTGGGGTAAAATATGATGGTGATGTTTGGGATTTTTTCATCAAAAAAGCTACTATTAGTGATGCACTTCCTGTATTTACAGTTATGACACTTTCTGCAACTGCTAGTGAGATGAATGGAAACTCTGTAATTATAAATGATGATGCAAAACAAAAATACTCGATAGCTAGTGTATTGCTAAATCCTGTAGTTTCAGTAATCAATCCAGAATTAATGAAAACTGTAAGTAAAGATTACTTAGCTTATTCTGCTGTTGATATTATTTCTCATTGTATAGAGGTATATTTTACTGCAAATACACATCCGAACTTTAACTCTAGAATTGTTGAATCTATTATTAAAACAGTGATGGAAACAACTGAGATTTTAATAGATGATCCAAATGATTATGATGCAAGGGCAGAGTTTGCATGGGTTGCAATCCAAGGATTAAATGGTTTAACTCCAGCAGGAACTACTGGTGGTAACTTTCCAAATCATATGATAGAGCATTCTTTATCTGCACTGTTTAATGTACCTCATGGAGCAGGATTATCTGTAGTAATTCCAGCATGGATGAAATGGTACAAAAAACAAAACATATCTCAATTTAAAAGATTCTCAAAAGAGATTTTTAATAGTGAAGATATAGATGTTGGTATAGATAAATTAGAACAATGGTTTTCTAAAATAGGAACTCCCGTAACATTAAAAGAGCTTAATATTCCTAGAAAATCAATAGAAGAGTTAGCAATAAATGCAAATGGCTTAGCTAACGTTTGGGGCATTGGAAATCTATATCCAAAAGAAACAATTATTGAAATATTAGAAAAAGCATAAAAGGAAACTAATCTATTATTGCATTAAATAGGGTAAAAAAAACACAAATACACACAACATAGATATTATCACACCATAGTAGATTTAATGAAAAATTTGGGGGTCTAAAAACTTAAGCTAGCTTAGGTATTATGGGCTTAAAAAGGATTTATTTACAAATGACTGTAAAAAAACACTAAAACTTGTCCTAATTGTAAGAAAAATAA
>JAYEPG010000143.1:0-9612 GCA_034723795.1 Campylobacterota bacterium | reverse complement strand
CTTATAAACATTATATTTCAAGCAACTTTTAAATTACTTGGTGACACTTAGGAACATTTTATTATCTAAAAATGTAGCACTTCAAGTGTGAATGTTCACAAATTGATGTAACTAACTATATAAACAACCAGCTAAATATCCACTTGAAAAAGACCATTGTAGATTATATCCACCACATGGTCCATCTAAATCCATAACTTCACCACAAAAATAAAGACCTTTGATAATCTTACTTTGCATTGTTTTTGGTTCAATCTGTTTTAGGCAAACTCCACCTCTTGTAATCATAGCCATTTTAAAGCCATCATGCCCAACTATTGTAAAAGGTGTATTTACTATTATTCTAACAAGTTTATCTCGAATAGAACCATCTAATTTATTAAATTTGATATTAGTATTTGCTCCTGCTAAATTACATAGTTGAGTTGATACAGATGGAGGTAATAAACCATTTAATTGTTCAATAATATTGGTATTTTTATCTACACTATTTTGTTTTTTTAAATAAGCCAAAATATCATCTTCATTTTTACCTTTTACCATATTTACAAGGATTGGCACCTCTTTATATTTATCTAAAAAAGGGGTTATTTCTCTTGCAAAATCTAAAACAACTGGACCTCGTAAGCCATTTGAAGTAAATATAAGATCACCTGTGGCTTTTAATTTTTTTGCTTTTGGAAGATCTATTTTTATTTGGGCTTTTGCAATTGTATCTGCCCTACACTCACCTTGCCAACTCTCTTTTGTAAGTAATGGCATCATTGCAGGGTGTAAAGTTGTAATTTTGTGTCCTAATTGTGATGAAAGTTCATATCCATCACCTGTAGAGCCTAGTTTTGGATAACCTAACCCACCAGTTGCTAAAATGATATTAGGTGCTTTATAGCTATTTGTATTCGTTTCTACACCTACTATCTCTTCATTTGTTGCAGCAATTTTTTCAACTTTTGAATTACACTTGATTACTACATTTAATTTTAATAACTCTTTTTCTAGTGCATCAATAATTGTAGTAGAGTTATGAGTTTTTGGAAATATTCTAAATCCATCTGGGCTATGAGTCAATACCCCTATCTCATTAAAAAAAGATATTAAATTTTTATGATTTAGGTGCTCTATTGCAGTTGACATAAAGCGACCATTTCGTCCAAACGATTTCATAAACTCTAAATCATCAAGAGTATTACTTAAATTGCAACGTCCACCACCAGTAGCTTTTAATTTTGAACCAATTTTTGGTAGTTTTTCTAAAAGTAGAACTTTTTTATTATCTCTAGCAGCTTTAATTGCTGCTATCATTCCAGCAGCACCTGAACCTATTACGATTAGCTCATAACTATTATTAGGCATTTTTACCTATTTTATTTTTTTAATTGTTATAGTTGAGTTATCTATATTTTCTTCATACTTTGCTATCACATCTTTTAAAAGTATTACAACTCTAAAGAAGTTGTTTTTCATATGACTTCCAATTGTGATTGATTCAAAATATTCGTGTTCTAACTTAACTCTTTTTGTATACATATTAACTGAACCAATAAAATCAAAAACAAATTTTTTGTTTTTATGTAGTATATCTTGATTTTTTAGTTTATATTTTTTATCTATAGTGATTACTAGTGTATCAGTTGTAGTTTTAGCATTTATAAATGATAATATTTTATAGTTTATAGTGCTTTCTAGTATCTTTTTTTCTTCTTCTTGCTTTTGTTTTTCTAATAATTTTTGTAATAATTGTTTTTTTATTTTTTCTTGTGCTAGTTTTTCTTCTTCTTGTTTTTTTTGTGCTATTAATTCTTCTTTTGCTTTCTCTTCTAATAATCTTTTTTCTAATAAATCTTGTTTTTGTTTTTCTAAAATTTGCTCATCTTCAATTTTTTTACGTTCTATCTCTTGTTTTTCTTGTGCAATAATATATTGTTTTTGGATTTGTATAAATGTGTCTGTTGGCTCAAAAGGATTTTCTCTAGCATATAAATCTAGACTTAATATTAAACTTACTATAGATATAAAAATAATTCTCATAACTCTTCAGGCTCCAAATTTTTTAATTCTAAATATTTTTTTTGTAATGTTGCATTTTCAAATTGCAATTGCACAATCTCATTTTGCAATTGTAGTTTTTTAGCTTTTAAATCACTATACACATCAAATGAATTTTTACCAGCAAATGTTAAATTTGATATATAAATTGCACTGATGATAATAGAGATGATTAAAGAAAAAGATAGAAGTAAAAATTTAATATTTTTTTTAAATAATACTACTATCTTCACTTTTTTCTTTTACCTAAATAAATCTATTTTGTAAAAGGAGTAGCACCTAAATATTCTGCATACCCTATTTCAGCACCGATCTCTAAAAGTCTGTTGTATTTAG
Source organism: Campylobacterota bacterium (assembly GCA_034723795.1). GTDB lineage: Bacteria > Campylobacterota > Campylobacteria > Campylobacterales > Arcobacteraceae > JAIOSF01. The sequence goes on along the minus strand of JAYEPG010000143.1, from coordinate 7,230 downwards.
CGATTCTATCACTTCTAGCAGTAGAACCTGTTTTGATTTGACCACAGTTTAATGCAACAGCAAAATCAGCGATAAATGCATCTTCACTCTCACCACTTCTATGTGACATTACACAGTTGTAGTTATTTCTTTGAGCAAGTCTAATTGTAAGCATTGTTTCACTTACTGATCCAATTTGATTTGGTTTAATTAAAATTGAGTTAGCAATGTTTTTATTGATACCTTCATTTAAAATTGAAGCATTAGTTACAAATAAATCATCACCTACAAGTTGAACTTTATCTCCAAGTTTTTCAGTTAAAACTTTCCAACCATCCCAATCATCTTCATTTAATCCATCTTCAATAGATACAATAGGATACTTAGCACATAAATCAACATAATAATCAGCTAATTGTTCACTAGTAATTTCTCTATTTTCAGATTTTAATACATATAAACCTTTATCATTTACAAGTTCAGATGCAGCAACATCAAGAGCTAAAGCAATTTGCTCACCAGCTTTATAACCAGCAGCTTCAATAGCTTTCATAATAACCTCTAAAGGCTCTTCGTTTGATTTTAAGTTTGGAGCAAATCCACCCTCATCACCAACAGCTGTAGACTCACCCATACCATCAATAATCTTTTTAAGTTGTTGATAGATTTCACTAACAGCTCTTAAACCCTCTTTGAAGTTTTCAATTCCAACAGGAAGTATCATATACTCTTGAAAATCAACAGAGTTATTTGCGTGTTCACCACCATTTATGATATTAAACATAGGTACAGGCATAGTCATTGCATTTGCTCCACCTAAATATCTATATAGTGGTATATTTAAACTACTTGCAGCTGCACGTGCTACAGCCATTGATACACCAAGAACTGCATTTGCTCCAAGATTCCCATAGTTATGAGTACCATCAATATCTTTCATAGTAGCATCAACTTCAGCTTGGTTAAATGGACTCATACCTATAAGTTCATTTGAGATTGTGCTGTTTACATTTTCAACTGCTTTCTCAACACCTTTTCCACCATATCTGTTCCCACCATCTCTTAACTCTAGTGCTTCTCTCTTACCTGTACTTGCTCCACTTGGAACGATAGCACTTTCTTTTGTACCATCACTTAAAACTACTGTAGCTCTAACTGTTGGGTTTCCTCTACTATCCATTACTTCATCTGCATAAATATTGTCTATATAAACCATTTTTGTATGATCCTTCTTTAATGATATTTTTTAATAATTTATACTATCCTATATTTACTTAAAGTCTAAATAACTAAACTTTTTTTTAAAAAAGATTGCAATTTGCAATTAAATTTCAAAGTTTATAAAAACTTTGATATACTTCCACATAATTAAATAAAACCAATAGGAAAAAAAATGAACGATAATCAAAAAAATGCACTAGACTTAGCAATAAAACAGATGGATAAAGCTTTTGGTAAAGGTACACTAATAAGACTTGGGGATAAAGATATTGAACCAATAGAATCAATTAGTACAGGTTCTTTAGGACTTGACTTGGCTCTTGGAATTGGTGGGATACCTAAAGGTAGAGTAATAGAGATATATGGACCAGAGAGTTCTGGTAAAACAACACTTACTTTACATGCGATAGCAGAGTGTCAAAAAGCAGGTGGTGTTTGTGCGTTTATTGATGCAGAACATGCTTTAGATGTAACATATGCAAAAGCTTTAGGTGTTGATACAGATAACTTACTTGTATCTCAACCAGATTTTGGAGAACAAGCTTTAGAGATTTTAGAAACTGTTGTAAGAAGTGGTGCAGTAGATTTAGTTGTAGTTGATTCTGTAGCTGCACTTACACCTAAAGTAGAAATTGATGGAGATATGGACGACCAACAAGTTGGTGTTCAAGCTAGACTTATGTCAAAAGCTTTAAGAAAAATAACTGGTATTATGCATAAAATGAATACAACGGTTATATTTATCAATCAAATTAGAATGAAAATTGGTATGATGGGTTACGGAAGTCCTGAAACAACTACTGGTGGAAATGCACTTAAATTTTATAGTTCAGTAAGACTTGATATTAGAAGAATTGCGTCACTTAAACAAGGTGAAGAGGTGATTGGAAATAGAACAAAAGTTAAAGTTGTAAAAAATAAAGTAGCACCTCCTTTTAAACTAGCAGAATTTGATATTATGTTTGGTGAAGGGATTTCAAGAATTGGTGAGATTATAGATTATGGTGTAAAACTTGATATTATTGATAAAGCTGGTGCGTGGTTTAGTTATGGTGACAGCAAAATAGGTCAGGGTAAAGAAAAAAGTAAATTATTCCTTATGGATAACCCAGAGTTACTACAAGAGATAGAAGATAAAATTCTTTTAGCTATGGGTGTAACAACACAAGAGAGTGAAGAAAAGTAGACAATAGATATATCAATACTAGTATATTTTTCTAGTATTGATATTTTTTATATAAAAAATGGTACAATCTCAAACTTTAAAATGCAGATGTGGTGGAATGGTAGACACGCGGGCTTGAGGGGCTCGTGCTTAGCGGCGTGTGAGTTCAAATCTCATCATCTGCACCATAAATATTTAAAAATTAACAATATTTAGATCAGTATCCTTTGACTTTTTTTACCTTTATTTTGTCAAATACCCATCAAAATAGCCTAAAATATTCGATATATGATTTTTAAGTTTTACTAATATAAAAAACCAAACATCCATAAGGCAATTTTATTACCAATACCTACTTCTAAATCATCACTAACTACATAAGAATTTGGCACATCTTTAATTTGATTAAATCCTTTACTTTTTCCACCAACTTCAAAAGTAGCGAATAGCGGTTGCGAAGCAAACTTTCCTTGAAAAGTATATTTCTCTTCACAGTAAAAGTCACCTTGCTTACTAGAAAATATTCCTTCATCGTTTAGCGATTGTTTATTTTTATAGTAATTATCCAATTGATTTACAAAAAATGTCTCTCTTAAGTTTCCTATGTTGGGTTCTTTTGTGTACATCAAATTTGGGTTTGCTAAAAATATCTTTTCAGGTTTATCAAAAGCTTTCATACTTAGTGAATTTTGCATCAGTAACTTTATAAGTCCTGAATCATCAAGCTTTGCAAGATAATCTTTTAATGTTCTATCATCTTTAATATCAGCTGCTTTTTTAAGACTACTCATCTTTGGCTCAAATGGTACACTTTTGATTATGACTGATAAAAGCATTTTAATTTTCTTTACACTATTACCATTTAGTTTAGGATAGATATTAAGTAAGTCACTTTCTATAGATACATTGATATTTTGTTGTAGTGTTTGAAAAAACATCAATTCATTTGGCATAGATAAGAAATATGGGTAATATCCGTGTTTTAAATAATCTTTAAACAGTGGTATTATTTTTTGCTCATTTTGCTCTACACTTTTTTTAATCTTGTCAGCTATATTAATATGATTGTTTAATATACCCTCTAATAAAACAGTATCAAATTTATATCCATGATGAAGTTCTAAATATTCTCTAAAACTCATACCTACCATATTGTAAACAATTGCACGTCTGCTTAAGTCATGACTACCTTTGTTAATCTGTAAAGCAGAACTACCAGTAGCAACTATTTTTAACTTATCAAACATATCATAGATATTTTTAAGTTCAGCAGACCAATTATCATATTTATGTATCTCATCAAAGCAAAGAAGTTTACCACCGTTTAGCACAAACTCTTCTGCAATTTGTGTCATTGTATATTTTGAAGAAATTTGTATATCATCAAGATTTACATATAATGCTTCATTTTCATTATAGTTTTCACTTATGTATTGAGCTACTGTAGTTGTTTTTCCTATACCTCTTGAACCTATAATAATAGATAATCTATGCTCTAGCTTTTTTGTTTTTATAAAATATCTTTTATACTCTTGGTTATTGATATTTATAAAATTTCTACTTTTAATAAATAGTTCTTCTAACATGTCAAACCTTTAAATGTTTTATAATACAATTATATCATAATTGTATATGTAATGCAATACATATTTTACCATTAAAAATATTAACTCTTATTGGATACAACTCTTATAATCAACATTGTAAAAATAACTTCAAATATAGCACCTAATAAAAAAGCATAATAATAAAACTGACTGATACTATTGTTTTGAAATGCCAATGTAGCAACAGCAATTAACAGTGTAAGTGGCATAGAGTGAGATAAAGCTAAAAGTATAGAGTTTCTAAATCCAATATCTTTTATAAACAATGATGAACTAACTACTCTTATTAAAATCATTCCTACAGTTATAAGAACAGCTGTTGTAATTAAATTTGGAAGTAAAAGTGACTGTAGTTCAAATGATGTTCCAATCCATATAAAAAAGATAGGTACTAACCAACCAAATCCAAAGTGTTCAAGTTTATGAGGTAACTCTTTATTATGGTGGAAAAATGTAGCTATAAATACACCAGCAATAAATGCACCAAGTGCAACTTCTAAATGAAGATACAACATAACAGCAATCATTAAAAAGAATATACCCATAGATATTCTTATATCTTGTTCTTGATTATCATCTTTTGGCATAAGATATGTTTTAAGTTCTGGATACCACCAAAGTAGATTATGAAAGAAATAGTAAAATACAATCATACCTAGAAATACTAAACTTAACTCTATAAGTGTTCCATAAAATGTACTATTGATTCCAAACTCTAAAGCAGCACTCACTGCTGTTAAAACAATAATAGATATAATCTCACCAATAAGCCCAACTGTTATTGCTAAGTTTAACCATGGTACATCACCGTACTCTTTTTTTAGAACTGCTAAAAGTCCAATAGATATTAAAGGTAAAGTTACAATAAATATTTTTGATAAGTCAAAGGTAAAGGTGAATATTGCTGCAAATACATAGAGCAAGGTTGAATATATTAGACCTTTTTTAAATAAATTTGGAGATATTTTAAGAAGTTTTTTAAGATCAACTTCTAATCCTGCTAAAAACATCAAGTATAAGAAACCTAGTTCTGCTACAAGTGTAAATATATGATTGTGTTCAATAATATTATATGTAATAGCAACCGAACCTAAAAAAATCTCAATAGGTATAACAGGTATTTTTATAAGTTTAGATAGTAAAGGGGACGCTAGAATTATAATAGATAGCGTTATTATTATTGATATTTCATTACTCATATTAAATCTTTATTTATCGCAACTTTTAGCAATGCAATATCCTCTATTTTCAAGTTCTTGAATATCTTTAGATGTCTCTTTACCTTGCGTTGTAAGATAGTTTCCTATTACTATAGAGTTTGCTCCATATTTAAAAACATCATATTGATTCTCTTTAAACATCAACTCTCTTCCACCTGCAACCATTATTTTATGGGCATCTGGTATCATTTGTCGTGCCAATTTTATCAACTCAAATGCTTCTTCTTGTGAAACTGAATTTTCTACAAAAGGTAATGCATCATTTGGATGAAAAAAGTTAAGTGGTACTGTTTTTGGATTTAAAGATGCTATAGATTTTAACATAGATACTCTATCCTCTTGAGTTTCACCTAAACCAAATATACCACCACAAACAAGATTTAGTCCTGCTTCTTTTACATTTAAACAAGTTTGGTATCTCTCATCCCAATTATGAGTAGTACAGATATTTTCATAATACTCTTTTGAACTCTCTAAATTATGGTTGTAGTTATCTATACCCGCTTTTTTTAGCTCTTTAAGTTGTTCTAAAGAGGCTGTACCATTACAAGCTATAAGAGTAAGCCCTAACTTCTCTTTGTTTACAGCTCTTGCAGCTTGGCAAATAAACTCAACTCTAGCATCAGTTAAGCCTTTTCCAGCTGTTACTAAACAAAAGCCTATAGCTTTATTTTTTCTAGCTATTTTTGCTTCTTCAACTATAGATTCAATTGCTTTTGTTTTATATCTTTGTATATCTGCTTTATATTTAACACTTTGAGTACAAAATTTACAATCCTCATTACATGTTCCACTCTCTACATTGCATATTGCACAAAGGTATATTTTATTTTCTTTATTATCCATACTCGTTTAGTTTTACTTATAAGATTTACTCATAAGCTTAACTATACTCCTCTTTCATATTTTGTTACTTCAGTTTTCCACTGTTTTGCTGATGGTTTTTTAAAGTAATATTCTATTATATATTGTGTATCAGTTATCTCTAGAAGCACACACTCTGTCAAATCTTTCTCTCTAGCACAAAGTTCACCAGGATTTAAATATAGAGTATTGTTTACATATTGATGTTCATGAATATGTGTATGACCATATATAATTATTTCAGAATCAGGAGATAAAAAGTTTGGAATATGCATAAGTTTAAACTTTTTATCTTTTATTTTAAAGTAATAAGGCTCTTTATATATTTTATATTGGTTTTGGTATTGAATAAGATTATAATCATTATTTCCAAATACACTAACATATATCAACCCAGAGTTTTTTAATAACTCAAGATTCTCTTGTATCTCCAAATCTCCAGCATGAACTAAATACTCTGCGCCTTTTAATTTTAACATATCTATGGCATCAACTGTTAAGTCTGATTTTCTGTGTGAGTCTGATACTACTGCTATTTTCATAAGGCTGATTATACCCAATGAAAATTAAAACATCATTTAGTATGAAATATACTTAACAACGCTGGAAGTAGTATTAAGTCTAACAACAACGCTATATTTAATGCACTAACTGTGACAATTGCAAAGTTTACATTTGGGATAAAACTACTAACAGTAAATACAGCAAAAGTAAATGATAAAATAAATGTTGTTAATATCATAGCATTTCCACTATGACTTATCACATAATCGATACTTTCTTCAAAACTTTTTGTTTCTCTTGCATCAAAATATTTACTAAAAAAATGGATAGTATCATCAACTGCAATACCTAAAATAACAGCAGCACTTATTGCTACACCTATATCTATATTGATTCCAATATAACCCATGATACCAGCAACTAAAAGGATTGGAGCTATATTTGGCAATATAAAAAGTAAAGTCATTTTAATATTTTTAAATATTAATAGCATCAAAACTATTACTATTAGAAGAGTAAAGCCTATAGAAACAATTAAAGTTTCACTTATTTCACTTTGCATATAAGCAAATATTGTTGTTTGTCCTTGTACTTCACTTTTATATACTGTATTTGTTTTCCACCAATTATTTATCCAATCTATCATCTCTAAATCTTTAGAGGTATCTTG
>JAYEPG010000142.1:0-1904 GCA_034723795.1 Campylobacterota bacterium | reverse complement strand
TTTTGATAATCCCTAAGAGTTACATCATTGAGTTTAGGAAGTCGTGTTTTACTTGATTTTAGTTTATTAAACCCCTCATAAAACGCTCTACTATTTTTAAATACTTTTTGCTCTTTTTTAGCAATCAGCTCCTCTATCTCTGGTAAATCAAAAAATGATACTTTTATCTTTTGACCATCTTTTTTAAATATCCGTTCAAGTTTTGAGATATATGACTTATCAACAATAGATTTTTCACCATTTGAAAGTGGAATATAAGAATGCTTTTTGTAAAGCTTAATCATATCTAAAACATCAAATTCCTCTTTTCCTATACTAACTGTTGCATCGCCTGTATCTAAAAAATCTATTTTATCTTTAAAGGCTACATTTAGTGATGGTTTTGATGTATTGTACTTATAAGCTTTTAATTTTTCACTTCCAAAAAGTTCACATTTATCTAAGATATGATGAAGATTATTCAAAATAAACTCTTGAGCAATTGGCTCATCGATTATAAACAGCCCATCCTCTTCACTAAAAGCAGTATCTTTTATTTTTCTTTTAATTGATGATAGGTTTTTAAAGATATCCGAATAAACTTCAAAAACCTCCTTGAAATCACATTCATAAATAGATATAGTAAAATCAAGATTATTGATAAGTACCAGTTTTGTGATATTAAAAGAGTTAAAAAATTCAGGGCTAAGCTTACCAATAGTAGCTGATGTCCTCATTACAAGTTCATTATCAGTTGTAATTGTTTCAAATATTACAGCAGAAGTAACCTCTCTTTTTTCATTTTGCTCTATAGTTTTATAATCTTCATAATCTATATCTATATTTTCAAAATGCGTTACAAATATTGTTAAAAACTCTTCAAGTTTACTCTGATCTATTGTAGTATTGAAATTATCAAGTTTATTAAAACTATCACCTATGTTGTTGATTTGTTGGATTTTATCATCTATTAAAATATAAGATGATGTTAAAAATTTAAATTCATCTTTTTGTTTAATAGTTGGATATGTTATAAATTTATCATCTTTTTTTATAACTTTTAATTGTAACTTTTCTATTCCAGTATCAAAAACTATATTTGTATTTTTATAGTAAAGCTTATCACTATATCTTAAAAGTTCCAGTATTTTTAGATGATTATGCAGATATATATTATCATGCTGCTCATCCCAACTAATATTAAAAAAATCTTCACTTTTAGCAGATTGTAGAAGCTGTAGTATCTCTCTATCTATACCATTATAAACTCTATAATCTATATTTGGTATAGGTTTATTTTTACTATCAACTACATCTATAAAACTGCCTATACTATCAAAGTCTAAACTATATCTAAATTTACTTTTCTCTTTTGCTCTTGTTAAAAAACTATTGTTTTGTTTAAAAATTTCTAACATTTACTATCCTCAATTTTCATATTCTTAACTTTTTTATAATATCTCAACTCTATTTCTACCATTTTCTTTAGCTATATAAAGTGCATCATCACATCTTTTGAATATACTCTCAATAGTGTCATTTTCTATATATTGAGTTAGTCCAAAACTTGCTGTTATTTTACCTGCTGTTTTGTGATTATTTTCTTCGATCCTATCTTTTATATGTTCTGAAACTATTTTAGCATTTTTGACATTTGTATTTTTTAAAAGTATTACAAACTCTTCTCCACCCCACCTTGCAAATGTATCTGTTTCTCTTACATGAGTTTTTACTGTTTGTGCCATAGTGATTAAAACTTCATCACCTATTAGGTGTCCATAGGTATCATTAAAGTTTTTAAACTTATCAATATCTATAATTGCTACACAAAGTGGTGTTTTATATCTTTTTGTATTTTTAATCTCCAATTCAAAAAGTTCATCAAATTTATTTCTATTATAAACTTGAGTAAGTCCATCTATATA
>JAYEPG010000141.1:0-1906 GCA_034723795.1 Campylobacterota bacterium | reverse complement strand
ATGATGCAGAAGTTGCAAGCGAAACTTTTACACTATTTATGGGTGATGAAGTTGAACCAAGAAGAAAATATATAGAAGATCATGCTAAGGATGTAGAGCATTTAGATGTTTAGTTTTAACTAAACATAAGCTCTGTTGTAAAACAGGTAAAAATAAACTAAAATATAGGGATTGAAATCCCTATATTTATATGATATAATAGTATTATAAAACCAATAGGAATTAATATGTTAGAAAAAATATCACTTGAATCAAAAAAGTTTATTCAAAGAAACAACTTACCCTATCAAAGATATTTTATAAAAAATAATAAAATAAAACATCGACTTACTATCATTACAGGACAAAGAGGTATTGGTAAAACAATAACGATAGCTCAATATATACAACAACATAATAGGTTAAAATCACTATATGTAAGTATGGATAGTTTTATTGTTGGTGATTTAAGTATGTATGAAATAGCTGAACAATTTGAAATGGATGGTGGAAAACTACTTTGTTTTGATGAGATACATAAATATTCTAATTGGTCACAAGAATTAAAAACTATTTATGATAATTTTCCAAATTTACAAATAGTTGCAAGTGGTAGTTCTGCATTGGAAATAAATAAAGGTAGCCATGACTTAAGTAGACGAGCTCATATATTAAAAATGGAGGGTATGAGTTTTAAAGAGTTCTTAGAACTGACTCTTAATATACAACTTCCTCAATTAAGCATTGAAGATATTATTAGCAACCACGAGAACATTGCTTTTGATATTGTAAATATATTAGAAAAACAAGATAAGAAAATACTACCACTATTTAAAAAGTATTGTAAAGTAGGATACTATCCATATTTTTTAAGTGTAAATGATGATGATGTATTTTTTGATATGTTAAAAGAGAATATAAATATATCTATCTCAAATGATTTACTTTTTGTTTATCCAAGTTTAGATGGAAATAGTATAAAAAAGTTAAAACTACTATTAAATATTATTATGGAGAGCGTCCCTTTTGTACCTGTAATTGAAAAATTAAAAACACAACTAGACATTGGTGATGGAAGAACACTAAAAGAGTATTTTATAAAACTTGAAGATGCAGGTATTTTAAAACTTCTTATGAAAGCATCCTCAAAAGGATTATCTAAATTAGAAAAACCAGAAAAAATATATCTCAATAATACTAACCTTTTAAATATAGCAAATTGTGAAATTGGAACAGTAAGGGAAACATTTTTTATCAATACTACAAGTATGGTTTGCATGGTTACCTATCCTAAAAAAGGTGACTTTTTAGTAGATAATAAATATTTATTTGAAATTGGTGGAAGAAATAAAGGTTTTGATCAAATTAAAGATATAGAAAATAGCTTTATTTGCTTTGATGACGTAGAGATTGGCTATAAAAATAAAATACCTCTATGGCTTTTTGGATTTTTATATTAGACGAACTAAATAATATGAAATATCAAAATGATAAATTAAAAGATATTCCAAAGTTTAACTCAATAAAAGAAGAAAAATTCTTTTTTGAAAAGAATGATAGTACGGAATTTATAAATTGGGATGATGCAAAAACTGTAAAATTTCCAAATTTAAAAAAGAGTACAAAAAGAATTAGCAGTATCATAAATTTATAGATTTATGATAGATTATTAATAAATCATCTGCTATAATCGCGATATAAAATATGATAAATTAATAAAAAATATTGGAGTTTATGTGAATTTTGAAACATATCCGTTTGAAAAATTAACGCAATTATTAAAAGATATTAAACCAAATGATGAGTTTAATCCAAGTAGTTTAACTATTGGTGAACCACAGTTTAGTACACCACAGTTTATTCAAGATGAATTAAAAGATACTAGTTCTTTACTTAATAAATACCCAAAAAGTGCAGGGGAAAACTA
>JAYEPG010000140.1:0-1907 GCA_034723795.1 Campylobacterota bacterium | reverse complement strand
CTAAACGAATCGCTATAAATAGCAAAATAGGCAAAATAAAAAAGTATAAACTTACTATATCCATAAACAACGGTGCTTTTTGTGTCAAAAAACCTACATCAAACATCTTTGTCCTTTTACTTTATATAATTTTGGGCATATTATAGCATTAGTTTTTAACTTAAGTCCTTATTTCTTATATTTATGATAACATGCGAAAAATTCGTATAATATAGATATACAACATTCAATCAATTATAAAATCAAAAGGTTATTTTATGTCATTTTCAGAACTAGGACTTTGTGAGCCTATTTTAAAAGCAATTAACGAGCAAGGTTATACAACACCAACTCCAGTACAAAAACAAGCTATTCCAATTATATTAGAAAAAAGAGACATCTTAGCAGGTGCTCAAACAGGTACAGGTAAAACTGCTGGTTTTACACTTCCGCTTCTTGAGTTATTAACTCATAAAAAGAGACAGAATAAAAAGCATCAAATAAGTGCATTGATACTTACTCCTACAAGAGAGTTAGCTGCACAAGTAGGGGAGAGTGTTGAGATGTATGGAAAATATCTTCCATATAAATCAACAGTTATCTTTGGAGGAGTTGGTATCAACCCACAAAAAGCAATTTTGAGAAAAGGTGTAGATATAGTTATAGCAACTCCAGGTAGACTTCTAGACCTTATATCTCAGGATGCACTTGATATATCTACAGTTCATACACTTGCACTTGATGAAGCGGATAGAATGCTTGATATGGGATTTATCCATGATATTAAAAAAATTCTTGCTATGCTTCCTAGTCATAGACAAAATCTTCTATTTTCTGCTACATTTTCATCAGAGATAAAAAGACTTGCGGATGGACTTCTTAACAACCCTGCTTTAATTGAAGTAGCAAGAAGAAATACAACATCAGAACAAGTGAGCCAACTAGTATATCCAGTAGATAGTGGAAGAAAAAGAGAACTACTATCATACCTAATTGGTTCAAACAACTGGAAACAAACACTTGTATTCACTAGAACTAAACATGGAGCAAATAGATTAACAAAACAGCTGATTTCTGATGGTATAAGCGCAGCAGCAATCCACGGAAACAAAAGTCAAGGTGCAAGAACAAAAGCACTTGCAGACTTTAAAGATGGTAGTGTAAAAGTTCTAGTAGCAACTGATATTGCAGCAAGAGGTATCGATATAGACCAACTTCCACACGTAGTAAACTTTGAGTTACCAAATATCTCTGAGGATTATGTACACAGAATTGGTAGAACTGGTCGTGCTGGAAATGTTGGTGAAGCTGTATCTTTAGTTTGTATTGATGAGCTACAATATTTAAAAGATATTGAGAAACTTACAAAACAAGATATTAAAAAAGTTATCATGGAAGGTTTTGAAGTTGATCCAACTATTGAAGCTAAACCACTTAGTAAAAGAGGGCAACAAAGAGCTGGAGGTGGTCAAAATAGAGGTCGTGGACGTGGAGGAAATGGCGGAAATAGCCGAGGTGGAAACCAAAGTAGAAACCGAAACAAAGATAGAGATAGAAACTCAAATGAGAACAGAGGTGGTTCAAACAACAAAAAGAAAGATGGTGGTTCATCATCTTCAAAACCATCTTCAAATAGTTCAAGAAATAGTAACTCATCAAATGGTGCAAGAAACAGCAACACTAGAAATAGAACAAGAAGAAGAGAATCGTAAGCTTTTCTGTCTTTAAGAATCAAGGTTATGATATAAAATATTTTATATTATAACCCTAAAAATCTAATGGTGATTTTATATCATCTTTGTTTAACTCTTTTACAATTTCTAGTAGTTTTTAGCCATTTTTCACTCTATTATTAATCTTACATATTGTAAGACTATTAAGATTTTGACTTAATAGTAGTATATTTTGGCAGACTATTAAGGATATAC
>JAYEPG010000139.1:0-9668 GCA_034723795.1 Campylobacterota bacterium | reverse complement strand
TTTAATCTATCTTTTAATATTATTTTACCAGCTTCAACACCTGGTTGATCATATGTATTTATCTGTACAAATTTTCCTATACAAGATACAAGAAGTTGAAAACTAAACATAAGTTGAGCTATATTATACTCATCAACTTTATCTATGGTTATTACATCACAAGGTATGTCCTTTAACTCTTCTATAGATTGGATTGTTGCATTTGCTTGATACTCTATTAGTTCAGAGAACTTTAACCCATCTATATAGTCTAAATCTTCAAAACCGTCTAAGTTAGACATAGGAATTGTTGTTTCATCTTCAAAATCATTTATTTTTATAAAAGTTACAGTTTTGTCTCTTTTACCTTGAGCTATTAGTTGTAAAAAGCTATGCTGATCAACTGGACCTATTAGTCCAATTGGTGTATGTGCTTGTTTTGTACCATTTATATTTATCTTTCCTAAGCTTTCGCCCCAAAGTTGAATATACCACTTATTAAAACCTTCTAGTGAAGTTGAATAGCTAAATAAAACATTTATATTAAATCTATGTTTATTTTCTACCATAAATCTTGCTTTTTGAATAATCGGTTCATAATATTCATCTTTATTAAAAAAGCCGTCTCTAACCTCTTTTGCACCCAATAATAAATTATCAATATCAACACCTATTATTGATAAAGGCAATAATCCAACAGCAGAAAATACAGAAAATCTACCACCAACATTTTTTGCTATTTCAAAAGTTTTAATCTCTTTTTTTATTGCATATGATGTTAATTTGCTTTTGCTTTCACTTACTATAACACAATTTGAATTATCAATATTAACTAAAGAACTTAAGTACTTATATATACTTATTGTTTCAATAGTTGTACCAGATTTACTAATTACTATAAAAAGAGTATCAGCTAAATCTATTTTAGATAGTCTTGCTTTTATATCCATAGGGTCTGTAGATTCAAAGAAATGTAAAGATTTATTATAACTATTTGATTTTTTAAGAAAATTATATATAGCAATAGTACCTAATGTACTTCCACCAATTCCTACAACAGCAATATATTTTTGTTTTACATTTTTAGCAAACTCTTTTATTTTTGATGTATCTTGAAGAGGAAGATTATAATATCCAATCTCATCAATCTCATCTTTTACAGCTTCAAATATAATATCATTTGATTTTATTTGATAAAAGTTTTTGCTATATTGCATTTTATTTATCCCTTATTGTAAAAGTAATTTGTTGCTTCTACAAAACCATCTACGAAGCCACAGTCAAATCTACGACCATCAAACTTATATGCCAAAACTTTACCTTTTTTTGCCATAGTTAGTAGTGCATCAGTGATTTGTATCTCTCCACCACGTCCTGGCTTAGTATCTTTTATAACATCAAAAATATCTGGAACTAAAATATATCTACCAATAATAGCTAAATTACTTGGAGCATCTTTTGGTTCTGGTTTTTCTACCATATCATTTACTTTAAAAAGGTTATTTTCTATCTCAACTCCAGAAATAACACCATATTTACTTGTATCTTCTTTAGGTACCTCTTCAATTGCTACAATACAACAATCAGGATATTTTTCATAAAGTTTAACCATCTGAGACAATACTGAATCATCAGCATTATCACATAAATCATCTGCAAGTATTACTGCAAATGGTTCATCTCCAATAAGAGTTTGTCCAGTTAATATGGCATGACCTAAACCTTTCATCTCTAATTGTCTTGTATAACTAAAAGTACAAGTTTCAACTATATTATTTATATCAGAGACAAGCTCCTCTTTTGAACTTCCTTTAATACTGTTTTGAATATCTGTATTTATATCAAAGTGATCCTCTATTGATTTTTTATATTTACTTGTAACTATTGCCATAGTATCCATTCCAGCACTAATAGCCTCCTCTACACCATACTGAAGTAATGGCTTCGTAAGAACTGGCAACATCTCTTTTGGTATAGACTTTGTTGCGGGTAAGAATCGTGTTCCGTAACCTGCTGCTGGAAATAAACATTTTTTGATTTTATTAATAATAATTCCTTCTATTTGTATAAACTTTAAATATTGTATTTAATTTTTGTTTAATATATAATGAAATCCTAATAGTTGAGTTTCTTTCTTATTCTTAAAACTTTTTGAGCATATCTTCTGCCAACTGTTGAGTTTTTATAACCTGTGTTGTACATACTTAATGCACATACAATTTCATTGTTACATTTTCCTAAGTTATACTTATATATTTTTGCAGCTGTGTCTATGTTTAATTCTCTATCAAGTAGATCTTCATTATCTAAATCTAACCTATCTAAATGTTGTTTATTGATTTGACAAATACCTATATCATAGTTTAGTAATAAAGGATCTAAAATATAATCCATATATAAATTTGCTTTAAAAGCAGAATTAAAATAATGTGGACCCTGTTGAATATTAAATATAGACTTATTTACATTTACTACATTTTCATTGTGATTACTTTCTACCTTACAAATAGCATAAAGTGTTTTATGATTTACATTATATTTTAAACCTTTCTCAAAAAATATCTGCTCAACACTCTTTTGAGTACATCCTAAAAATATAAATGAAATCGTTGCAAAAAATAGAAATTTTGTTATCATCTCAACTCCTCATATACTATTATATGATAAAATATATCAATATAAAATTTTAGGAATAAAAATGATTGAATATTATATGCCTATTTTGGCGTTTCATGTTATAAGTGTATTATCTTGGATGGCTATGCTTTTTTATCTACCACGACTTTATGTTTATCATCAAGAGCATAAAGAGAAAAAAGAGTTTGTAGAAGTTGTAAAGATACAAGAGTTTAAACTATACAAATATATAGGAGCACCAGCTATGTGGGCAACTGTATTTAGTGGGGCATACTTAATATATTTAAATCCAGACCTTTTAAGTGGTGCCTGGATGCATGCTAAACTTACTCTTGTAGTTTTACTTGTGATTTATTCTATTAGTTTAGAGTTTTTTAGAAAAAAACTTGAAAATGATGAGTGCACTAGAAGTGGTAAGTTTTTTAGAGCATACAATGAAGTACCAACTATCTTAGCAATTTTGATAGTTACATTTGTGATAATGAAGTCAATTCCTGTTGCTTTTTCTATAGGTATCACACTATTTTTTCTATTTATTATGTATATGATTGTAAAACCATCTAAAGAAAAAACTCAAGAGGAAAACAACTAACTTTTTAGTTGTTTTAAAATCTCATTTGCAACTCTAAATGAGTTTGCATATATTATCCAAGTATAAGGTACGCTTCCACCTGTGGGCATAAAAGAGGCGTCTGTTATATATAAGTTCTCTAAACTATGTGTTTTACAGTTTTTATCTAAAACAGAAGTTTTTGGATTTGTACCAAATCTACACCCACCTGCAACTAAGTTTGGAGGAGGTGAAGATGATATACTATAGTTTATATCTACTGCTCCCATTTTTTCTAAAACTTTTACAGCTTTTTTAGCGATATACTCTCCAACCTCTAAATCTTGTTTATGAGCAAATAGGTTTATAACACCTACAGGCATACCATACTTATCTTTTACCTCATCATCTACTGATACTGAACAATTGTTTGTTGGTAACCAGTCATTAAATATCTCAAACTTTAATACTCTTGACTTGGTTAGTTGTTTATGGATTTTTTTTGCCAACTCATCACCCCACAAAACTCTACCTTCGCCACTATATATCTCACGTCTTACTCTTGGGATAATATTTTGATGCTCAAATAAAAAATCAACCGTTCCCCCTTTATACCTCTTACCATCTTTTTCATATTCATACCATTGTTGTAGTGACCTATTAAAAAAAACACCTGTTTGCATCAAGGTATCTTGTTGTTTTGAAGTTAAGTTTTCAAATTCAAATCTACCTTCTCCACTTCCACCAGCAGAAAATATCAAATTTTTTCCAACTTGATTATGATTGTTTGCAATTCCTTTTGGAAAAAATTTATTTTTAGAGTTTAAAAGAAGTCTGGATGTCTCTATAGCTTGAGCGGCTACTACAAATATCTTTGCAGTTATACTGTGAGAGTTTTGATTTTTATCATAATAAAAAGCTTTTGTTATTTGTTTATCATTGCTATTAAGTTTATATACAAAAGCTTCTGTAATCACTTTAGCTTTGCACTTTTGTAATAATGCAGCTCGTCCGCTACTTTTAGCTCCACTTGAACAACCAAAACTTCCACAAAAATTTGAATAGTAACAACTTTTTCTATTCAGTAAAGGCTTAGATAATATTGCCCTAGGGGTTGGTATAGATTGTATACCTAAAGTATCACATGCTTTATCAAACCATGAAGTCACACCTGAAGTTTCCAACTCTTTATATGGAAAGTTTTTACTACTTCTTGGCTCTAAAAAATCATGCTCTACTACTTTACCTGATACCCCTACAACTTTTTCAACTTTATCATAAAAAGGTTCCATATCATCATAAGATATAGGCCAATCTATACTATTGCTTCCATCAATTTTTCCATATACTGATTCAAGTTTAAAATCATTTGGTTTCATTCTATGGAAGTAACCACTCATAAGATTTGAGGAACCACCAACCATACTACCATTCCAAAAGTTCCAGTTATATTCACTGCCTACATATCTTTTAAAACTACCATCAGTTTCATACTCATTTATTACATGTTGTTCATCTTTTAAATTAGGTGTAAACATATCTCTTCTTGATACTGCTAATTCATCTTTACTAAAATCTTCCTCTTTATAGTTTTTACCTTTTTCAAGAACAACTACATTAAACCCAGCGTTTGATAACTCATAAGCAATAGGTGAACCACCTGCTCCACTTCCTATAATACACGGATCATATATCATAAAAAAGCCTTTACAGGGCGTGGATTTCCACCCTTAAAATTTAGCCATTTCCAACCAGCCTCATTGTTGTTCCCACCACAAATAGGATCACCTAGCATAGACTCAAATATATAACCCAACATATCAAATACCCAGTTTTCACCCCATCTTTGTTTGGAGATTATTTTTAGTATATTTTGTCTTTGAGTAGAATCAAGTTTTGTATATATTTTATTATATTTAGTTACTGACTCCTCATTTAACCATTTTACGCCATTAGTTATAAACTCTTTATCATCTTTAGTAACTTTACTATGATTTAAAATTATTGGTATATATTTACTTGTATCAATACCTAACTCTTTAGCATAAGGAAATAAGTCTCCTTGAACAATTTTAATAGTGTCAAGTGGAGTAACTATTGCAAATAGTTTAGCTTTTCCCATAACTAAAATAGCGGTTGTTAAAAATCCATATTTTAAGTACTTTCTTCTTGATAATAATTCCATTTTAATTTTTCTGTTTAAAAATGATTCTATCAATACTAAATTTACCAGCACCATGTGCTAAAAATATAAGTAAAAACAACATATAATATAACGGTATCTCAAAACCATTATCTCCAGCAGAAAAACCATTTGGTAGATGAACTGTAACAATTGCCACAATCATCACAATAATAAGAGGTATAGATATAGCTCTAGTCATGAGTCCAAGCGTTAATAAAACTACACCAACTATCTCCGTACTTGCAGCCATATAAGCATTAAGTAAAGGAAATGGTATCCCTAACGATTCAAACCAATTAGCAACAGAACCTATATCAGCCCACTTCATCATAGCTGGTTCATAAAAACCATAAGCCACAACCAATCTAGCAATCAAAAGTGAGAATGACTGAAGATACTCTACTAATCTTGAAAACTCCAAATAAAATAATTTATAATTCATAACGAACCCCTTAAATAATTTTAGTTACCTCCACATTTACCAACACCACATTTTCCATTACTTCTTTTCGGTATATCTTTTCCATCACCACATTTTCCTGCACTACGTTTTGTCATATTATTATCAGCACTTCCACACTTTCTTGCCCCACATTTTGACATATTTCTTTGGGCATTTCCACACTTACCACTATTTTTTGTAGTATCTTGTTTCCATCACCACATTTATCACCACTAGCACTAGCTGTAGTAACACCAAGCGAAATAAATAATAACGCTCCTAATAACATCGAAACTAATCCAAACTTTTTCATGTGTATCCTTTCTACTTTAATATAAGAAAAGTTTATCATCATAATATTAACAGTTATTTTATAATAATAAGCTAGCTGTATAATTTAATCTTAAAAATTATTGTTTAAAAGTAATTTTTAGATAAAATGCACGCAACAAATTATAAGAAATAAAAATAACAAAGAGAAAATATGAGTTATAATAACCACTATATAATTGATACAAATATCATTTTACAAGACGCCTCAAATCTATTTAAACTATCCGATGACGCAACAAACCTTATTGTTATCCCTGAAACTGTTTTAGATGAGATAGATACTAAAAAAAGCGGTTTTGATGAGATAAACTTTCAAGCAAGAGAATTTGCAAGAATATTAGAAAATGGTATCACAAAAGATACCAAAAAAGTTAATAATTATACAATAATATCAATACAAATTGATGGAATAAAAACTATACATATTGATATTATTACTAAAGAGATTTATGATGTAAATAGTAAAAATATCCAATTAAACATTTTTAATGATAGAAAAATATTAGAGATCGCATCATTTGCTAAAAACTATTACAAAACAAATGTAAAATTTTTATCTTTAGATATTATGGCAAGAACACGAGCTGTATCTATGGATATAGAAGTAGAGTCACTTAAAGGTGATAACGATGAGTTTTCATACGAATTTATAAAAACTATTGCTATTGATTTTGAGCAACTTGAAGAGTTATCAAATGGGGATATTACTGATTATGATACAAACTACAATACATACAACTATTCATACTGTTTTACAGTAAATCACTCTGACCAAGTTATTTTAGCCAATATTATAAATGGAAAAGTCCATCTTTTAGATGAAACTGAAGTAAGAGCTCAAATCATAACGCCTTTAAATAAAGAGCAACTATTTTTCTCAAACGCCTTAAACTCTCCTTTTTATGATGTAATAATAGTTGATGCAAAAGCAGGTAGTGGAAAAACACTTTTAGCTTTAAGTGGTGCGATTAAACTTGTAAGAAAGAAACAATATCAAAAAATCATATATATAAGAAATTCAATAGAATCATTAGATAAAGGGGAAGATATAGGGTACCTTCCAGGTTATGAAGAGAAGTTTGCTATATACAACCACCCTCTAATGGATAGTTTAAACTATATGGTAAGAAGTGAATATAAAAAGAAAAAACAAAATAAAAACCAAGCAGCAGTAGAACTAGATGAACAAGAGGTCATCCAAAGGGTTGAAAATATGGTAACAAACTACTCAATAGATACTATGTGGGTAGGTGAGATGAGAGGACGAACTTTATCAAATGCGTTTATCATCATAGATGAAGCACAAAATATCTCAAATAAAACTATGCAAATGATATTAAGTAGGATTGATAACAGCTGTAAAGTTGTAATCCTGGGGAGTAACAAACAAATTGATAACTTCTATGTAAACAAATATACAAACTCACTTACAACCTTACTAAAATCTACAAAAAACAAATCTGATTTAGTAAACACATTTGCAATAAATTTAGAAAAAGTTTTAAGAGGACCTATAACACAATGGGCAGAAGATATTTTTAGTAAGAAGTAAAAGAAAGAATAAAAGCACTTTTTAGATAAAATACGCACAATAAAAGAAGAAGATACGAGGAATTTAATATGGTAGAAAGATACGCCCGACCAGAGATGACAAAAAACTGGACACAGCATGCAAGATATGCAGCATGGCTTGAAGTTGAAAAAGCAGCTGTAAAAGCTTGGAATAAACTTGGACTTATTCCTGATGAAGATTGTAAAAAGATTGTTAAAAATGCAACTTTTTCAGTTGAAAGAATTGAAGAGATTGAAGCTATTACAAAACATGATTTAATCGCTTTTAATACAAGTGTTTCAGAATCACTTGGTGATGAGTCAAGATGGTTCCATTATGGTATGACATCTTCTGATGCTGTTGATACAGGTGTTGCTATTCAGATGAGAGATTCTTTAAAAATTATCATTAAAGATGTAAAAATGTTAATGAAATCTATCAAAAAAAGAGCAAAAGAGCATAAGATGACACTTATGGTTGGAAGAAGCCATGGTATTCACGGTGAGCCTATCACTTTTGGTCTAACTTTAGCAGTTTGGTATGATGAGATGGCTAGACATCTTAAAAATTTAAAACAAACTATGAAAGTTATTGCTGTTGGTCAAATCTCTGGTGCTATGGGTAACTTTGCTCATGCTCCACTAGAACTTGAAGAGTATGCGATGAAAGAGCTAGGACTTAAACCTGAGCCTTGTTCAAATCAAGTTGTTCATAGAGATAGATATGCTAGACTTGCAACAGCTTTAGCATCAATGGCTTCAACTATAGAAAAATTTGCAGTTCAGGTGCGACATTTACAAAGAACTGAAGTTTACGAATGTGAAGAGTATTTTGCAAAAGGTCAAAAAGGTAGTTCTGCTATGCCTCATAAAAGAAACCCTATCTTAACTGAAAATATCACAGGATTAGCTAGAACGATTAGAGCATATGCAACTCCTGCAATGGAAAATGTAGCTTTATGGCACGAAAGAGATATTTCTCACTCATCAAATGAAAGATTTTGGCTTCCTGATGCATTTATCACAACTAACTTTATGCTTCACAGAATGAACAATGTTATTGCAAACTTAACAGTTATGCCTGAAAATATGATGAAAAACCTTAACTTAACTGGTGGACTTGTATTTTCACAAAGAGTACTTTTAGAGTTACCAATTAAAGGTGTAAGCAGAGAAGATGCATATAAAATCGTTCAAAGAAATGCTATGAAAGTTTGGGAAGAGATCCAACAAGGAAAAGCGACTACAAATAAAAAAGGTGAGTCTTTATACTTAGGTCACCTACTTGCTGATAAAGAGTTAAGAAAATCATTATCTGAAAAACAAATCAGAGAGTGTTTCAACTACGAGTATTACACAAAGAATGTTAATAGTATTTTTAAGCGAGTATTTAAGAAATAGTTGAAAACATTTTTAGATACTACAGATAAATCATTTACTTTTAGTTCTTGTGATGGTTGCCCTTCTAGATGCTGTGATGGCAAAGAGGGGACAATCTTTTCTCAACTTATTTTAGATGATTTTGAACTTGTATCAAAAAACTTCCCTATCCTTTTTACTTTTGGAGAAATGGGATATGCAAAAGCAAATATCTTATTTTCAGATGGAGAAAACTTTTGTCCATATATAACAAATCATCAATGTAGCATATATGAAAATAGACCTTCCATATGTAGAGCATATCCACTTAGTCCAAATCTTGATGATAAGGTTTATATCGATGACTCTTGTCCAGCTATAAACACTGAGTTTGGCACTGATATAGTACTTGATGGAAAAGTGACCAAGAACTTTATATACCCTACTTTAGAAAACTACCAAGATAAATTTATAAATACACATCTACACCTTGAAAACTTTAATAAAAAAGAGAACTTTGAACTAGTAAAAACTATTAAAAATATTGATTTTTATAAATATATTGGAGATAAAAAAGATTCTTATTTAGACCTACACATATCATCCTTAATACATTTAGATAAAATTTTAAA
>JAYEPG010000138.1:0-1917 GCA_034723795.1 Campylobacterota bacterium | reverse complement strand
AATGACATTTGACTTTTATAAATTCCAAAAAGATATATCAAGATTAAGAGATAAAAGAGAGTTTGAAATATATCTTGAATCAAACTTTATAGAGATAGAGGAGTTTTTACTTCATATCACAGATGAACAAATAGATGAGATTAAGTTTGATATAGAAGATCTCCTTTATGACCTACTTGATGATAAGTATATTGAAAAAGAGAACAGTAGAAGTGTAAACGCTTTTTTGATACTACTTGCTGAGAAGTTTTTACAAACTTCACTTATAGGTTCTATAACTATAATATCTGATTATTTACCAAATGGTGCTACAAAAGTTCGACTTGAAGCTGCTAAACTTTACTTAAGAGTAAATGACATCTCAAGAGACTATAAAGAGAGACTTGATGATATCTTAAAACTACTTGAAACTTCTGCTAAAATAGATGAGTACAATACAAAAGCTATCAAGTCATTTTTATATTTTGTACACTCTGCTT
The DNA here is from genome assembly GCA_034723795.1 of Campylobacterota bacterium. GTDB lineage: Bacteria > Campylobacterota > Campylobacteria > Campylobacterales > Arcobacteraceae > JAIOSF01. Next base: position 1,438 of record JAYEPG010000138.1, on the reverse strand, counting down.
TATATCAATTTCAAAGGGTAGAAAATAAATCACTAGCAAGCTCTTTTAGTAAACTTATTTTCGATATTAGAGATCAATTTGAATTATTGAAAGATGGTTCATTGGAAGTTTTTTTTAGTAAGATTACAAGCTTAGATATAGCAAGTTCTCTACAACTTATAGCTAATACTATTAGTGGACTTACCTATAAAAAATCAATATGTACTACAGACAATGTATCTATAAATATAGAGTCAAGTGAATATAGTTCTAAGTTATATAATTTGAAAAATATAAACTTTGATACTATAAGAGATATTGCATATAAATATATCCAATCTATTGGTGATCCACAAGAGCTTTATGAGCAATTAAGAAGAGGTGAAAAGATAATAGATGATGAAAAGCTACTCTCAAAATACCTAGCATCATTTGGTGGAAAGCATAAACTAAAACTTTATAGTGCATATGATGAGATATTTGATAAACTGAAAACTGAAAAATTTGATATAGTTGACTGGGGTTGTGGACAAGCAACTGCTACTATGCTACTACTTGACTATGCAAGAGAAAAAGATACAGCTTTAGATATAGAAAACATCACTCTAATAGAGCCATCAAAACTAGCACTACAAAGAGGGCTACTTCATATAGACCTTTTAAAACAAAAAGAATATAAAGTAAAAGCTATAAATAGTGACCTTGACTGCTTAGATCCAATGGAGTTAGAAAAAAATAGTAAAAATAAAACTTTACATATATTTTCAAATATTTTAGATATTGAGAGTTTTTCTTTGGATAATAAGTTTTTCAAAAAAGTATCAAGTGGTATAGATAATGACTCTATATTTATTTGTGTAAGTCCAAATAGAAATGACAAACTCAATAATAGACTTGACCTTTTTTATAAATATTTTGATGAAAGTTTTGATACAGAACTACTAAGTTCAAGAGATACAGATATAGGGAACTCCACAAGATATGAAAAGGTATTTGAAGTAAAATACACAGAAGAAGTAGTAGTTCAAGAGGTACGAGAAAAAATAGAGGTAGTCAAGTCAAACTACCAACTAAATATCATAGAAGAGTTAGCAAAATATGAAAACTATGTGACACCTGTATTGAACCTTGAACTTTTAGAAAACTCTATCAATGTAGACCCTGAATATGCAATATTTAAAATAAGAAAAGTAGCAGAAGTAATTACATCTAAAATATATAGCAAATATGAAGATAATATAAAACAAGTATCATTTAATGATAAGATACGATACTTATCTTATGAGAAAAAAGATTTTGATAAAACCATCACCAACTATGTACATACACTAAGAACCATAGGAAATCGTGGTGTTCATGATAATCAAAGTGATATAACAAAACTAAAACTAGATGCTCATCTTATGGTAGTAGCACTTATAAGTTTTATAACACATCTATTAGATAAAAAACTTTTAAC
>JAYEPG010000137.1:0-9686 GCA_034723795.1 Campylobacterota bacterium | reverse complement strand
TCTTGAAGTATATTTGATACTTTTATAATAAGTGTTGTTTTACCACTATTTGAAGGACCAGTAAATGCTACTGCTAATCTTTTTTTATCATTATTCATAAGGTGCATTATATCTAATTTGGTTTAAATCATGTATTAGAATACCAAATTTTTCATTAAATCGCATTATTTTTGTCATCCTTATTCATCGTGGGAAAGAGGTTTAAATGAATATATGCCCGAACGAAGTGACAAATGCCCTTGGGGTACGAATGGATTAATTCGTCAGTATATTCCTAAAGGTACTAGCTTTGAAAATATCACACTTGAATATATAAAAATGATTGAAGATAAATTAAATAATAGACCAAGAAAAGCTTTAAATTGGAAAACTCCAAATGAAGTTTTTTACGGTCTTGAAATGGCAGTTTAAGGTAAAAATTGGTATTATTTTTTAACTTAAAAATTGCACTTCGAACTTAAATTTTGGTTTATATAATGTAGTGATATAATTTTAGGTTAAGTTTTTTGTTTCTTTAGTATTTATAATAATAAAAGAGGTTGTAAGAATAATGATTAAATCCAAGATATTTTTAAAAGTTGTATTAGTTATTTCAAGTATGATTGCTATATATACATCTGCATTATTTTTTATAGCAATACCAAAAATAGATGATTCAATTCAAAAGATTGAACAAAAAAGTGCCAAAGAGATACTATATAAAGTTGCAACAATAACAAAAAATTTTGATAAAAATGTTGCTAGTTTTAAAGAGTTATCTATAGAACAACACAAATCAGAATTGCAAAACCTTACAGATACAGTATGGTCAATAATACAAGTAAAATATAATCAATCAAAACCAAAAAAAGAGGTTGTTGAGTTAGTAAATAAATTAAATTATAATAAAAATAACTATTATTTTATAAGTGATTACAATAATATATTATTATCTCATCCATATTTACAAGGTGAAGACTTATCAAATAGACTAGATATAAAAGGTAATTTAGTAGTTCCACCTATGGTTAAAATAGCAAGAGAAAAAGGTGAGGGTTTTCATAAGTATTGGTGGAAAAAAAATAAAAGTGATGATATATCATATGAAAAGCTAACATTTGTAAAAGATTTTCCAGATTGGAATATGGTTATAGGAACTGGTGTATATATTGATGGTATCAATAAAGAGATTGAAAAAAGAAAAAAAAAGTTATTTAAACAGTTAAGAAAGATTATAAAAACTACAACTATAGGAAAAACAGGTTATCTATATATTTTTAGTGGTGATGGAAAAATGTTAATTCATCCTAATAGTAATATTGACGGTAAAAATACATTAAAACTTGTAAACCCAACAAAAGGTACATATCTATTTGATGATTTAGTAAATGCTTCAAATACAAAAGATAAGTCGTTATATTACAAATGGGATAAACCAAGTGATAAAGGAAACTATATCTATAATAAAGTTTCATGGGTTGAGTATATTCCAGAACTTGATTGGTACATAGGTTCATCTGTTTATATAGATGAGATAAAAGATTCCTCTAATAATATAAAACAGTTTATAATTATACTTTCTATTTTATTGTTAATAATTTTAACAATTTATAGTTTTATATTTTTTAGAAATTTATTAAATCCAATTGTTGACTTATCTAAAATTGCGACAAAGGTATCCCAAGGTAATTATAGTGTTAGATTAAATTTAAAACAAGATGATGAAGTTGGTGTTTTATCTGATAGCTTTAATAAAATGGTTACAAAAGTTGAAGAATCTATAAGTGAAGTTGAATCAAAAAATATAAAACTTCAAGAGTCAATAAATAATTTTCAAGCTTTATTAAATACAACAATTGAAGCAATAGTTATATTTGAAGATGGATATTGTATAGACTCAAATGAATCAACATATAAACTTTTTGGATATAAATCAAAAGATGATATGCATGGTATACATGCTTTAAGTTTTATAGCACCAAAATCAAAAGAGTTTGTAATAGAAAAGATGAAACTAGATAATACTTTGCCATATGAGGCAAACTGTATAAAACAAGATGGTACTATTTTTCCTGCTTTAATAAAGGAAAAAAATATTGAGATAAATAATAAACATGTTCGAATAGCTGTTTTGGTTGACTTAACTGAACTAAAACAAAAAGATAAACAGATAATAGAACAGATAAGATTAGCCCAATTAGGTGAGATGATAAGTATGATTGCACATCAATGGAGACAACCATTAAATGTATTAGGTGCTTTAAATATGAAGGTTGAAACAAAATTAGATTTTGAAGATATAATGACTGCAGAAGGTTATAAACCAATAGCTGATGATATAACTAGGCAACTCTCATTTATGTCAAAAACAATAGATGACTTTAGAGATTTTTTTAAACCAAATAAAGAGAAGCAAGATACAAGTTTTAGTGAATTAGTACATTCATCATTAAGTATAATAAAATCATCAATATTAAATAATAATATAGAGTTGATACTTGAATTAAATAGTAAAGACAGATTTGTTATATATAAAAATGAACTTACACAAGTGTTATTAAATATTCTTAAAAATTCACAAGATATTTTAATACAAAGAAAAATAGAAAATCCATATATAAAAATAACATCAATAAAAAATGGGTCAAATGACAATTGTTATACTTTAATAATAAGTGACAACGCTGGAGGGATAGATGATAATATTTTTGATAAAGTATTTGATCCATATTTCTCTACAAAATCAGAAAAACATGGTTCTGGACTAGGGTTGTATATGTCAAAAACAATTATTGAAGAGCATTGTCTTGGTAAGTTATCTGTTAAAAATGATAAAGATGGGGCAAAGTTTATAATTGAGTTGCCTGTTTAACAAAGAATATCACAATTTTGACATATTTTTATTTTAAAATTAATTTGAATAATTTTTAGTTAAAAGAGATGGAAAATATTATGAAGTATATAAAGTTTTTTAGTCAAATAGGTATAGATGATATATCTTTAGTAGGTGGAAAAAATGCCAGTTTAGGTGAGATGTATAGTTCATTAACCGAAGTTGATGTAAAAGTACCAGATGGTTTTGCTGCTATTAGTGATGCTTATTGGTTGTTATTAAAAGATAATAGTTTAAAAAATAAAATAAAATCAAATTTAAAAAATCTAGATATGAAAGATATTAAAAATCTTCAAATAATCGGTAAAAAAATAAGAGCATTGATTTTAAATGCAAAATTACCAATAGAAGTTGAAAATGAGATAAAAGAATCATATAAAATATTATCTAAAAAATATGGTAAAAAAAACATAGATGTTGCAGTTAGATCTTCAGGAACTGCTGAAGATTTACCAGATGCTAGTTTTGCAGGTCAGCAAGATACTTTTTTAAATATAAATACGCAAGATGAACTGATAAAATCTGTTAAGAGTTGTTACGCTTCTTTATTTAATGACAGAGCAATAAGTTATAGACAAAGTAGGGGTTATGACCATTTAAAAGTTGCTTTATCTGTAGGTGTTCAAAAGATGGTTAGAAGTGATAAATCAAGTTCTGGAATAATGTTTACAATGATGAGAGAAATGAAGCTGTAAAAAGGATGATAAAGATGGTGATAAAAGAGTGTAAAAAACAAAATAAATATATTGGTATTTGTGGACAAGCACCTTCTGATTATCCTGAGATAACAAGATTTTTAGTAAAAAATAACATCGACTCAATATCTTTAAATCCTGACTCATTATTAAAAATGAGAAAAGTTGTAGTTGAGTTAGAATCAAATAGATAAGGATAAACTAAAATGAGATATTATCCACATATATTAGCGTTATTGATTTTTATACTTTTTATTATTACTGGTATAAATCCAGCTAGTACTGAGGTATGGATTGTTGAGATTTTTCCTGTATTTATAGTGTTTTTTGCATTGGTTTTTAGCTATTTTAAATTTAAATTTTCAAATACAGCTTACAGTTTAATGAGTGTATGGATTATTTTACACACTATTGGTGCTCATTATACTTTTGCAAATGTACCTTTTGAATATATTACAAATCTTTTTGATTTCCAAAGAAATCATTTTGATAGGATAGCTCACTTTTCTATTGGATTTTATGCTTATGCGATGGCTGAATTTTTAGTTAAAAAAGAGTATTCTAAAGATATTGTTGCTAGTTTTTTTGGATTGTTTTTTATTATGAGTGTTGCTTGTGGATATGAGATAATTGAGTGGTGGTTTGCTGTTATAGTTGGTGGTGATGTAGGTGTGGAGTTTTTAGGTTCACAAGGTGATGTTTGGGATGCACAAAAAGATATGTTAGCAGATACTATTGGTGCTGTTGTTGCTTTGTGTTTATTTCAAATTCAAATATATTTAAAAAAGGTCAAAAAATGATTTATGAACTATCAAATCCAGTTACAAAAAATTTAATTACAAAGCTAAGAGATAAAAATACAGATGCAATATCTTTTAGACATACTATTACTGAACTTACAAAACAACTAGTATATGAGGCTTTAAAAGATTTTCCATATATAACAAAAACTATAACTACATGGCAAGGTGAAAAAAGTTTTAATGCAATTGATCAAAGCAATATAATAGTTGCAACAGTTTTACGAGCTGGAATGCCTATGCTTGATAGTGTAATAGAACTATTACCAGATGTAACAGCTGGTTTTTTAGCGATGAAAAGAGATGAAACTACACATAAAAGTGTATTGTATTATGATAGGTTACCAAATTGTAAAGATAAAGTTGTTCTTTTGGTTGACCCTATGTTGGCAACTGGTGGTTCTATGTGTGATGCAATTGATGTTATAAAAACTAAAGAACCATCAAGAATAATTACATTAAATATTATTGGTTCACCTGAAGGTTTGGAAGTTGTTGAATCTAAATATAAAGATGTAGATATTTATATCTCACAAATTGATGAAAAATTAAATGAGGATAAGTTTATAATTCCAGGGCTGGGTGATGCAGGGGATAGGTCTTACAATACTTTAGAATAACTTTATATTTACTTTAATTAGTTGTTTTAATAGTTACTATGAAGTAACATTGATGTTATAATAAAGGATAAATTTTAATGGCTTATTATACATCACATGGTGCAGCAGGCGAGGTTACGGGATCTTGTCACTTATTAACAATAGGAAAAATAAAGATTTTAATTGATTGTGGAATGTTTCAAGGGGAAGAAGGTGATTTAAACTTTGAGCCTTTTGGATTTAATCCACAAGATATAAATTATTTAATTGTAACCCATGCACATTTAGATCATATAGGTAGAATACCTCTACTTGTAAAAGAGGGATTTAATAAAGATATTATTTCAACAAGAGCTACAAGCAGTATCGCACAATTGATGCTTAAAAATTCTGCAGGGATTTTACAAACTAAAAAAAATGTATTGTATACAATGAATGATGCGGAGTCATCATTGAACTATTTTGGTAAATATCTAGAGTGTGATGAATCTATGATAATTGAAGATGATATAAAAATAACTTTTAAAAATGCAGGTCATATTTTGGGTGCTGTTAGTGTTAAGCTTGAGTTTCAAGATGAAGGTATCACTAAAAGTGTTGTATTTTCAGGTGATATTGGACAAAATAAAAGAATTATCACTTCTCCAATCCAATTTTGGCATGATGCAAATTATTTATTTGTAGAATCTACATACGGATCTTCTAATCATACTGATTTAAATATCTCAATAGAAACATTTAAAAAAAATATATTAGAAACTATAAAAAATGGAGGTACTGTAGTTATACCTTCATTTGCTTTAGAAAGAACACAAGAGATACTTTATCTATTAAGACAGATGAGTGAATTGAAACAACTTGAAAATATACCTGTTTATCTTGATTCTCCATTGGCTATAAATGTAACAAAAGTATTTACAAACTATCCAAAGTTTTTCTCATATCATGTTATGAAAATTATTCAAGATGGTGGAAATCCATTTGATTTTAAAGAGCTTATTCATACATATACAAAAGAAGAATCACAAAAAATAGCTGAACATCATGGTGCTAAAATTATTATTGCAGGTAGTGGTATGTGTGAAGGTGGACGGGTAAACTATCATCTAATAAAATATTTACAAGAGAAAAAGAATTTAGCTTTATTTGTTGGTTTTCAGGTTAATAGTACGCTTGGGTCTAGAATATCTGGTGGAGAAGGTGTTGTGAAAATTTTAGATACAGAAATATATGTAAAATCAGATGTTAAATATGTTTCTGGATTTTCAGCACATGCAGGTCAAAAAGAGATAATAGAATGGATAGATACAATGGAAAATCTTTATTGTGTTTATTTAATTCACGGTGATTTTCCACAACTTGATATATTAAAAAACAAAGTAAAAAAAGAGTTAAAAGAGAAAGTTCATATTGTAAAAATGGGTGAACGTATACATCTTTAAGTAGGGAGATATAAAAAATGAGAGATTTAGAAAAAGAGTTTTTAAATAACAAAAATAAAGATAAAGATATATGGCGTTTATTTAAAGTTATAGGAGACTTTACTGATGTATATGATGAATTAAGTACTTTACCTCCTGCTATATCAATATTTGGAAGTGCAAGAACACCATCTTCTAGTAGATACTATAAAGCAGCATTTAAAATGTCTCAGATTTTATCTAAAAAAGGTTATGCCATCATGACAGGTGGCGGTGATGGTATTATGAAAGCTGGAAATAAAGGTGCTAAAATATCTGTTGGTCTTCATATAAAACTACCAAATGAACAAAAACTAAATAAGTTTGTAAAAATAGCACTAAATTTTAAATACTTTTTTACTAGAAAAGTTACATTTTTAAAATACTCTGTTGGTTTCATAGTGATGCCTGGTGGATTTGGAACATTGGATGAACTATCAGAAGCTTTATGTTTAGTTCAAACAAAAAGAATGGGTGATTTTCCTATTATACTTTTTGGAAAATCATTTTATGAACCACTTGAAGAGTTTTTTAAAGTTATGTTAGAAGAGAATTATATACATGAAGATGATATGCAATCTTACCTTATAACAGATTCAATTGATGAGGCTATAGCATATATAGAAAAATCTAGATTTGATAAAAACCATCTACAATCAAGAAGGCTAAATGATGAAAAATAAAGAAAACTATAATCAATTTAGTAAAAATCTTGAATTATCATTAAATGATTACTTATTTGATCAACAGTTTGAGGTAGAAACTATTGTAAAAACTTTAGTTCAATCATATATGATTGAAAATAAAAGTAAAATACAAGCGTTGTTTACATTTATAGGATTTCCAAACAGTGGTAAGCATTTTACTTGTGAACTATTAGAAAAACTAAACCCTAAAATTGAAAAACTAAAAACATTTTATATGGAGCAATATAGTGGTGGTACTGGTGTAGATCAAACCTTAGTTCAAAATTTCCAAAATGATGTAGTAAGTTTTGTCAAAGATAACCCAAAGGCAATTTTGATATTTGAAGATATAGAGAAAGCTGATTTACAAATACAACTCTCCCTTTTTACCTTACTTACAGATAGTTCTAAAAATGGTATAAACTTACAAGAGGATGGAGATATAGACTTTTCTGATATTACTGTAGTTGTTACAACAACACTTTTATCATCTTTATTACAAAGAAAAGATTTACTAAAACTACTTAAAGAAGATCCTTTACAAGCTCATACTTTAGTTATGGAACATCTATCAAAAGAGAAGATTCCTGTGGGTGAAAGTACAGATATAGCATTTGATAAAAAGTTACTTTCACTTTTAAATGAACATACTTTAATATCTTTTAATAAATTATCACTAAAAGCTTTAATCAAAATAGGGCAAGATCATTGCATCATATGTCTCAAGAGTTTATTAAAAAAAGTGGTATCACTATAGAGTATGAGGAGTTTGATAAAATTATATCTTTGTTAACTTTATCTTTAGTACCATATATAAATGCAAGATATATTAAAGAGAAAATTCCAAAAATTATGTTTGATAATATCTATGATACATTAAAAATAGATGACAATATAACTCAAATATGTTATGAGGTATCAAATGATGCAAAACTTTTTTTAGATGATTTATTAAAAGATGAAGAAAAATTCCTAAAAAAAATAAATAAACAACACAATAAAATTAGTTTAGAGTGGGATATAAATTACAGTGATGGTGTAGCTCATTGTTTAATAAAAAGTGCTTTTTATTTAAAAGAAAAACTTATGATAAAAACAGATGAAGTGTTACAAGTTTCAGATATAAAGTTTAATGATATAGCAGGTCATAAAAAAGTAAAAGATGAACTAAAGCAGATAATAACACTTTTTAAAGAGCCTGAAAGATTAAAACAATTTGATCTTAGCCTTCCTAAGGGTATGTTCCTTTATGGACCATCTGGTATGGGAAAAAAACTTATAGCAAGAGCATTTGCAAGTGAGTTAAATATGCCATATATTGTAATAAATGGTTCTGATCTTTTTAATGCAAACAATATACATAAAGCATATACAAAAAGCTATAGTAGTGCACCTGCAATGATTATTTTAGAAGATATTGATATTCAGGGTATTGTTGGAGGAATCATATCTACGATGAGTCTTGAACCAATAATGGAAGAGTTAGATTCCTTACAACAAAGTTTTGAATCACCAATTTTTACAATCATAACTTTAAGTTCTAACGTAAATATACCAGCAGAACTATTACAAGTAAATAGAATAGATATACAAATAGAAGTACCAAAACTTGATATGGAAGCAAGAAGATTTTTTATACAAGATATTTTAAAAAAACCACATGATAAAAATATAGATATTCAAAGGGTTGTTAGATATATATCTGGTATGGGTGGAAATGAGTTAAAAAGAATAGGGCAAGAAGCATCTTTATATGCTGCACGAAATGGTTTAAAAGAGTTAACTGAAGAGATACTTTTAGAACAAATAAATATTATAAAATATGGTTCAAAACTAGAAAATAAACAGATACGTGATATAGAAACTTCTATGTCAAAAACAGCATACCATGAAGCTGGTCATGCTGTTTTATCTTATGTTTTATTACCTAAAATTAAAATAGAACAAGTAACAGTAGCACCTAGAAGTGAAGCATTGGGATTTGTTTCGTATCACAATGACGACTACATAGATGCTACATCAAAAGAAGATTTATTTAATGATGTTTGTGTTTTACTTGCAGGTAGAATTGCAAAAATGGAAAAATATGGTGAAGATGGTATGGAAACTGGAGCTGTAAGTGACCTAGAGGTTGCAACAACTCAAGTTTATGCAGCTATTGCACTATTTGGAATGGATGAAGAGTTAGGTTATATAAATGTAGCTGGTTTGGAAACAGGAAATGGAAAACCAGTATTAAGCCAAAAAGTTGAAGAACGTATTTTAGTGTGGATTGATAAAGCCACCAAAACTACACAAAAAGAGGTGAAAAGATTATGGAAAGCAATCGATGCAGTTGCACTTGAACTTATAAAAAAAGAGATGATTGATGGTGAGGAGTTAAAAAGAATAATCGAGGATAATATTTAAATATTACTTTCCAGAAGCTAAAATAGCATTGTTTAGATGGTGATTTATACGGTGTATATGAATACTTACACGTCTTAGCCATCTTATAGCTTCTAATCGTGCAGAGCCTTCTGGTACACCTATTTCACCTTTCGCAATTTTGTTTGCAGTTTCTTTTCTATAATT
>JAYEPG010000136.1:0-9762 GCA_034723795.1 Campylobacterota bacterium | reverse complement strand
GATAGAAATAGAAGATAAAAAATAATCCTAGAACTGCAAAATCTTTAGATAAGAATACAGGCCAAAATGGGATAACTTTTGATTCTTTTTTATTTCCAGCTAAATATTTTTCAGCTTCAGCATCATAGTCAATATCATCAGAGTCTTGATTGTTAACATGTGGAATTCTTAATGTATAGAAATGTAAAACAATAATACCAATAATAATTAAAGGTAATAAGAAAACATGTAACATAAAGAATCTAGTAAGTGTTGCATCATTAACAGCAAATCCACCTCTAATCCATTCAACTAATCCCCAAGCTTCTAAAGATCCACCAGCAAATAAGTTAGTAATAACCGCAGCTGCCCAGTAAGACATTTGTCCCCATGGAAGCATATATCCAGAAAAACCTTCAGCAGAGAAAGTTACGAATAGTAACATACCTGAAATCCAGATCATCTCTCTACCTTTCTTGTAAGAACCGTAGTAGATACCTGTAAACATATGTATATAGATGATTAAGAATACAACCGAAGCTGCGACACCATGCATATGTCTAAACAACCAACCGTAAGCAACCTCTTGCATAATTGTATAGTTTACACTATCAAATGCTAAAGCTGTATCTGGTTTGTAATACATAAGTAAGAAAATCCCACTTACAATTAAAATCATAAATGTTGTAGCTAAAACTACACCCATAGCCCATAAGAAGTTAATATCTTTTGGAATCCAATATTCTGTCATCATAGTTTTCCAGAATTTCTTACCCGCTAGTCTTTTTTCAAGACCTTCTGCGCTGAAAAATGATTCATTAATTAATGCCATTCATATCTCCTTATGCTCTTGCAGCCATCATAGCTTTAGATTGTTCACCCTCTTCTCCAAGAGTAAGAACAGAACCGTTTACGCTAAATGGTGGTATTACAAGTGGTTTTGGTGGTGGTCCAAAAGTATGTTGCCCGTTTGCATTAAACTCTCCACCATGACATGCACATTTCCACTGATCTACTTTCCATGCTGGAATACAACCAAGATGTGTACAAAGCCCGATAGCTACAGTATATCTCTTATCACCTATTACTAAGTCACCGTCAAATTTTTCCATATCTGTTGTTTTTTCAAGAACAAAGATAGGTTTCCCTCTCCACTTATGTGTTTGAGGTTTTCCTGGTACTAAGTCAATTTTTGCAAGGTCAATTTCAGTAAACCCTGCTGCAAGTACAGATGGAAGTGGATCCCATGCTTGTTTCATACCAACAAGCGATGCTGCCCCTCCAACTGCAGCTACTGCTGCAAATGACATACCAAGAAAATCTCGTCTATTTGTTTCGTTAGACATATTTATCCTTTGTATTTAGATTTAAAATCGGCAAATTATATTATAAATTAACTTAAAACGTATTGACTTGTATCAATCATTAAGTAAATATAAAGGTAAATATTTGATTAAGTTATAATTTGATAGAATAATGATTATATTAAAAAAGAGGATTAAAAATGGATTTTGTTTCTATTATTATGGGTAGTAAATCAGACTATGAGATTATGAAAAATTGTGCGGACACTTTAGAGATGTTCAATGTAAAATATGAGTTGATTATTAGTTCAGCACATAGATCTCCTGCAAGAACTAAAACATATATTAAAGATGCTGAAGAAAAAGGTGCAAAAGTATTTATTGCTGCTGCTGGAATGGCTGCACATTTAGCTGGTGCTTTAGCTGCTGGTACAACTAAACCTGTTATTGGTGTACCTATGAAAGGTGGAGCAATGGATGGTATGGATGCTATGTTATCTACTGTTCAAATGCCTGCTGGTATGCCTGTTGCTACTGTTGCTTTAGGTAAAGCTGGTGCAGTAAATGCAGCATATTTAGCAATGCAAATTTTAGCAATCTCTGATGAAGAGTTAGCAATAAAATTAAAAGAAGATAGAATTGTAAAAGAGAAAAAAGTTGAAAATGATTCTAAAGAGATTGAAGTAATTTTATAATTATGGTTACATTTTCACAACTACTTTTAAAACTTCAGCAGTTTTGGGCAGAACAAGGTTGCAATGTACTTCAACCTTATGATATACCATCTGGCGCTGGTACTTTTCATCCTGCTACACTTTTAAGAAGTCTTGATAGTAAACCTTGGTCAACAGCATATGTTGCACCAAGTAGAAGACCAACTGATGGAAGATATGGAGAAAATCCAAATCGACTTGGGTCTTATTATCAATTTCAAGCATTAATTAAACCAAGTCCCCAAAATATTCAAGATATGTATTTAAAATCCTTAGAGTATTTAGGTCTTGATTTATCAAAGCATGATATTAGATTTGTAGAAGACAACTGGGAGTCTCCAACACTTGGTGCTTGGGGACTTGGTTGGGAAGTATGGCTTGATGGTATGGAAGTTACTCAATTTACATATTTTCAACAAGTTGGCGGTATCGCTTGTGATCCTGTTGCTGTTGAGATAACATATGGAACTGAAAGACTTGCCATGTACCTACAAGGTGTTGATAATATTTTTGATATAGTTTGGAATGAAAATGAACATGGTGTAACAACTTATAAAGATATACATATGGAGAGTGAGATTCAGTTTAGTAAATACAATTTTGAGATTGCTAATACTGATATGCTTTTTAAACATTTTGATGAAGCTTATGAAGAGTGTCAAAAATGTTTAGAAGCAGCTCTTCCTCTTCCTGCGTATGACCAATGTATGATGGCATCTCATGCTTTTAATACACTTGATGCAAGAAAAGCTATAAGTGTAACTAGTCGTCAAAACTATATTTTAAAAGTGAGAGAACTATCTCTTGGCTGTGCAACTATGTATAAAGAACAAGAGCCTGAACGATTAAAAAGATTAGGCTACTAGGTAAAATTTGTGAAAATAAAAGATATATATGATTATTTAGATTCTATTTCACCTTTTGATACTCAAGAGAAGTGGGATAATAGTGGTTTAATAGTTGGAAGTTTTGATGATACTATCAAAAATGTATATATATCTTTAGACCTAGATTTAAAAATGATAAAGGATATTAAACCAAAAAGTTTAATTATCACTCATCATCCTTTAATTTTTTCACCACTTAAAAAAATCAATAATGATAGTTATTCAACTAAAATTTTAAAAAAGTTAATAAAAAAAGATATTAGTTTAATATCTATGCACACAAATATTGATAAAAGTCATCTAAATATGTATGTAGGTCGTGAAGTATTAGGATTTGATTTTAGTAAATCAAGACTATCGTCGTGTAAACAAGTTGATGACTTTGTACTTACAGCAGATGTAGATATGAGTTTAAAAAAATTACAAAAAATTGTAAAAGAAAAATTAAACATAAAAATTTTAAAAACTGTAAAATCTAAAAAACATATAAAAACAGTCGCATTAACAACTGGTGCAGGGATGTCTCTTTTACCTTATGTAAAAGCTGATTGTTTTTTAACTGGTGATATTAAATACCATGAAGCAATGGAATCAATTGCTAGAAAAGTGACACTTTTAGACATAGGGCATTATGAGAGTGAAATCCATTTTACAACCCTTTTAAATGGTTTAATGAAAAACTATTTGAAAAATAATGATAAAAAAGCTATAATATTAGCTTCACAGAATCCATTTGATTATAAATAAGGAAAAAAGATTGAATAAACATCTAGAACAATTAGTAAAATTATCACAATTTGATAAAGATATTGTAAATTTTGAACCACAAATTAAAAATGAGCAAGAAAAATTAAAAGTATTTACTCAAGCTGTAGATAAGTTAACAAAAACTGCAGATGAACTGTATGCTGTTATTGATGATACTAAAAACAAAAGAATTAAAAATGATATTCATTTAAAAGAGTTATCAAGTAAACTTGAAGAGATTGCTGGTAAACATAAACTAGCAAAAAATGAAAAAGAGGTAAAAGCTTTACAACTTGAAGAAGAGATTGCTAAAGAGCAAGTAAACTTTGCAAATGAAGAGATTACTAGACTTGATTCTGTTGTAGAGAGTAAAAATACTGAACTTGAAACTGTTAAGGCTGAATTAGTTGAAGAAGAAGATACAGTTAAAGAGTTAAAAGAAGCAATTGATAAAAAAATTGCAGAGTTAGAAAAAGCAAGAAATAGTTTATTTGAAGATAAATCTGTTTTAGTTTCTACTGTTGATGCAAAAGTATTAACATTTTATGAAAAAATTAAAAGATGGGCAAAAGAGACAGCTGTAGTTGAAGTTAAAAATCAAGCTTGTTATGGATGTCATATGAAATTAAATGATAGATTTTATAGTAACTTTATACTATCAGATGAAATCATGACTTGTCCTCATTGTGGAAGAATTATTTACAAGGATAATTCAGCTGAGGCTTAATTGTATGGAGAATTCTCCATACAAAAATTAACTATGTTTAAATATATTTATTATTTAATAGCTTTATTTATATATATTTTAGCAATTCCATATCTACTTCTAAAATCACGTAATAAAAAATACAAAGATGCAATACCAGCAAAATTCTTTTTAAAAAACAATAAAAAATTTGATAATGATAAAGTTTGGTTTCACAGTTGTTCACAAGGTGAGACAACAGCTTTAAAACCGATATTTGAAAAGTTAAATATTGATGATATAAACTTATCTGTTATTACAAATACAGGATTTGAACAAGGTTCAAAGATGGTTAAAAATGTTCGATATTTACCTTTTGAAATATTTTTGCCATTTTGGATAAGAAAGCAAAAGATGTTAGTTGTTATGGAAGCGGAACTTTGGTATATGTTGTTTATGATTGCAAAATCAAAAGGTGCTAAAACAGTACTTATAAATGGAAGAATAAATGATAAATCTTATGGTAGTTATAAAAAGTATAAATTTTTTTATAAACATATATTTAAAAATATAGATAAAATTTTTGCACAAAGTGATATAGATAAAGAGAGATTAGAAAGCTTAGGTGGACAAAATATAGAGGTAATAGGTAATATTAAATTAGCTAGTTTACCAAAAACAACAAAAATATTAAAAAAACCAATTGGTACAATTATAACTGCTGGAAGTACACATAAAACAGAAGAGGAGCTTATTTTAAACTCATGGAATAAAAGTCAAGGTAAACTTATCTTAGTACCTAGACATCCTGAAAGATTTAATGAAGTTTACTCTTTGGTTGAAAATAGATATAAAAATAGTGATACTAGTTATCATAGATATACACAGCAAGAAAATTTTGATAGTGATGTAGTTGTTGTAGATGTAATGGGTGAACTAATAAATATCTATGCAGTAAGTGATGTTGTTATTTTAGGTGGTGGTTTTATAGATACAGCAGGTGGACACAACCCAATAGAACCAGCATTTTTTAATACGGTTGTAATAAGTGGAGAAACAATATTTAATCAAAAGTCACTCTTTGAGTGTGTAAATGATTATTATTTAATACAAAATGAACAATTGAAAGAGTATTTAGATAAAATAGAAGAGTTAAAAAAATCAAGTTTAACACAAATAGGAACAGTAAATCCTATAATAAAATATATAAATGGAGAACAAAATGGAAAAAGCATATAAATTATTAGCTATACAAGAGGGTATCTCAAACTCAAAAGCAAAAGAATTAATAGATAGAGGAGTTGTAAGTGTAAGTGGAAAAAAACTTAGACTTGCACGTGGACAAATAAAAAATGATACACTATTTAAAGTAAAAGATATAGCCGAAGCTAGAATTATTTTTGAAAATGATGAGATATTAGCAGTTGATAAACCAGCATTTTTAAATGCTTCAGAAGTTGAAAAAAAATTCCCACAAGCAGTTTTATTAAATAGACTTGATAAAGAGACTAGTGGTGTAATGCTTATGGCTAAAACTGAAGAGTTTAGAAAAAAAGCTATCAAAGAGTTTAAAGAGCATAGAGTTTACAAAGAGTATGTAGCAATCGTTGATGGTAAAATTGTTGAAGAGGTTTTAATAGACTTACCTATTTCTACAATTAAAGGTAAAGTAGCACGTAGTAGAATTGATGAAAAATTTGGTAAGCCTGCATCAACTTTTGTAACACCTTATATGGTAGAGGGTAAAAAAAGTAAAGTAAAAATTGTTATTGAAAATGGTAGAACACATCAAATTAGAGTACATTTACAATATGCAGGTATGCCAATAATTGGAGATTTACAGTATGGTAAAGCATCAAACCAAGTTCAAAGAGTTATGCTTCATAGTAAAATTACAAGAATTTTAGGTTATGAGTTCCAAGCAAAAGAGCCAAAAGAGTTTCATCACTTTGGATTTGATGGTAAATAGTTATGAATAAAAGCATAGGTACAAATTTAATAGCATCTGCAGTAGTTTTAATAGGATTGATAATTGACAATAATATTATTTTAACAGTTGGATTATTTGCATTAAGTGGAGCAGTTACAAATTGGTTGGCTGTACATATGTTATTTGAAAAAGTTCCTTTGCTTTATGGAAGTGGTGTGATTGAAAATAGGTTTGAACAATTTAAACTTTCAATCCATACACTCATAATGGAACAATTTTTTACAAAAGAAAATTTAGATAAGTTTT
This sequence comes from Campylobacterota bacterium, assembly GCA_034723795.1. Classification (GTDB taxonomy): domain Bacteria; phylum Campylobacterota; class Campylobacteria; order Campylobacterales; family Arcobacteraceae; genus JAIOSF01. Next base: position 3,211 of record JAYEPG010000136.1, on the reverse strand, counting down.
TTAAAACTGAATTTGGAAATGATAAAAAGTTTGATTTTAGTAGTTTGATAGAAAAAACTGATTTTTCAACTGCTTTTGAGAGTTTAAAAAGTGCAGTTATGGAATCAAGTTTTGGTGGAATGTTAGGGATGTTTGGGGGTGTTACTGCTTTGGAACCTCTAAAGGAACCATTTGAAAAGAAGATGAAAAAATCAATTACAGAGATAGTTCATACAGACGCTTTTCAATCAACTCTTGCACAAACACTAGGAAATAGTGATATGAGTTCTGATATTTATTTAAAAATTAATGAAGTTGTTGAACAAAGATTAAATGAGTTAAACCCTAAAATGGTAAAAGAGTTGGTTCAAGATATGATAAAAGAACATCTTGGATGGCTTGTAGTTTGGGGTGGTGTTTTTGGTGGACTGATTGGATTGATAGGTTCGTTGGTCTTATAGGCTTTAAATCATAGATTTATATAACATATCATTTAGTTTATAAATCCAAATTGCCATAAAGGTAATTTATTTTTAAACCCTACCTCTATACCATCAGCAACAACAAATGAATTTTCAACATCTTTGATTTGCTCAAAGCTTTTGTTCTTACCGCCAATTTCAAAAGTATATTTTTCATCTACTAAAAAATCACCTTTATCAATATAATATATAGAACTATTAACACTAACTTGTGATGCAAAAAAACTCTCTCTTAATGTTCCTACTTGTGGTTCTAAACAAAGTGATGAAAATAGTGTTGTATTAGCTAAATAAAGTTTATCTGGTTTTTGCATTGATTTAAATCGTTTGCCTTCATAAACTACATGTCTTAATAATTCTGCTTTATGAAGTAGTTCTATATACTTATATAAAGTAACTTTAGAAGTTCCTATTTTTTGTGCCAATTTTTCAATACTTAACTCTAGTGGATTTGATACACAAATACTTGTTAACAGTTTTCGTAAGATATTTATTTTATCTCCTGAGATATTATAAATAGATCCTAAATCAGTATAAAGTATTGTATTAATTGTATCAAGTATCATTTGTGTATAGTTATCTTTGTTTTCAAAATAAAATGGATAAGCACCTATTTTTATATACTCCTCAAAGAGTTTAAGAACTTTTTCATCTTCTAACTCTTTTATAATATCATTAGCTATATCAATATGATTTTCTAAAATATTCTCTAAGCTATAACTTGAAAAGTTTTTATTTAGTTTTAATTCTAAATATTCTTTAAACGATAAAATTGGTAGATGGTACATGCCGTATCTTCTAGTAAAACTTGGATTTGTTAGTTTTATAGCACTTGATCCTGAAAATAGAACTTTTATATCTAAAAAATCATAGATACTTTTTAATTCTTGCTCAAAATGTGAAGCTTCATGTACTTCATCTATTAAAATGCATTTACCACCATAGTTAACAAACTCTTGCACCAGTTCAAAAAGTGATACCTCTGCTAGATGTGGATGATCACAAGATATATAAAGAATTTCATCGCTTTTAAATTCTAAAGACTTAGCTACTTGAAGTATTAATGTTGTTTTACCAACACCCCTTGAACCATAAACTCCACTAAACTTTGAATCACTTGCCAATAATTTATCGTATAAAAAACGATGATATTTTATACTGTTATTTTGTAATTTGTTATTTGATAGTTCATAAAGACTGTTTAGTAAGTTTTTCATTTTATACACCCTATAGTAAAGTTAATTAAACTATTATACCATATTAAGCCACATTTGAGAAATAAATTTTATGAATTTTTTGTCTTAGATTTTATGGGCATTATAATGTTCATATTCTACTTTCCTATAAAGAATTGTTTATTAAGTAATTATCTATCCTAAAATAGAATTGTCTTAATCGTAAAGTTAATTAAACGATTATTTTAATAATAGTAAAATTAATAAAACTATAGTTAAATTCGTTCACTTGCTTTTTTATAAACTTCCATGTCATCTCTTTTACCAATTGCTATTGTATAGATTGACAATATATCATTTTGGACTTCATAAACTATTCTAACTTTCTTTTTTGCTACATAAACTTTTCTAAAGCCACTTAGATTCATATTATTTTTATTACCTAATGGCAATCCAAGTTCAGGTGATTGTTGGATTTGTTTTAATTTTTTAAAAACTTGTATCTGTACTGAAAGATCAAGCTCTTTTAAATCTTCTTCTATTTTTGGATGTAACTCTAATTGATGCATCTTATATTTGACTCATATTTATATTAAACTTTTGAGCCATCTCATCAATTGAGATATAATCAGATTTTGGAGTATTTTTTCTTGTCTGTATAATCTCAAAAATCTCTTTATGTTCAATACTATTCATAAGTTCTTCAATCTCTTTTAATCGTTCATATTCATCTGTTGATATTACAACTGCTTCAAGTTTATTGTTTTTCAAAACACCAACTTTTTCTACAATTTCACTTTTTAAATTGCCAAGCACTTTGCTAATAGATTTTGTAAAATCTGTTATTGACAATAATTCATTTTGAGTATAACTAACCATTTTATTATCTCCTATATTTTATATTAAATATTATATCATATTTACTAGTAAATTAACAAATAAATTTATAATCCATAATCTATTAACTCCATATCATCTTCTATATTTAAATACTTCATTGTAGTATCAATCTCTGTATGGTTTAAAAATCTTTTAGCATGAACTATCCCAAATTTTTTATAAACTTTTGTTGCTGCTGTTCTTCTCATGGTATAAACACTTACTCTATATGCCAGATCGAAAGTACCAATATTCTGATTAAAGTGTTTATTAAATATTGTTCTTAGTTGGTCTGCATATTTTTGGTATCTAGTTGACTGATTTTTATATGCTTCTTCTTCTCTTTTTGTTATGGCTCTATTGTATAGTTGTTCTGGATAAAAGATACAATTGTCATGTACCAATTTATGCTCTTTAATTCTTTGCTTTAATAAATCAAATAGTTCTTGACCAACTCTTGCCTCATAGGGCTTACCTTGTTTCATAGCCTTAATATGAATAGTTCTTTTATCAAAATTAATATTTTAACTTTAATCTCCATAACTGCTGATGGTCTAGCTCCTGTATGATAATAAGCAATGGTTCTTTTATCATTATCACTATCTTTAAAATATTCATAGATACCACTATATCTCTTTGCTCTTATTTTTCTAAATCTCAAGTTAAACCTTTTCTGAGTAAAATAGATGTTTCAAA
>JAYEPG010000135.1:0-9794 GCA_034723795.1 Campylobacterota bacterium | reverse complement strand
GCACTACTAAATGCCCATTGAAAGTTATATCCACCAAGCTCACCTGTTACATCTATAACTTCACCAATAAAATATAAATCTTTTTTTAGTTTACTCTCAAAGTTACTATTTAACTCTTTTGTATCTACTCCACCTTTTGTAACCTCTGCTTTTGTATATCCAAAGTTTCCTGCAGGAGACATAGTATAGTTATGAATATCAAAATTAAGTTTTTTTATTACTTGTTTAAATCTTTTTGGCAAATATGTATCTTTTTTAGGTGAAAAATCTATACTAAATTGACCTTTTCCCCAATATAAAGATGTTGTTAAAATAGCTGGTCCACTACAACCTTTATGTGTAAAAAGCATCATCCCCTCTACAGTTTTATTTGAAACTTTTATTTTAACTTCTAGAGATAGTCCACTTAACTCTTTAAACCAAAATTGATCTTTTTGTACAGTAAAACCAACCAAAGCAGGATTCGTTTTTTTTATATTATGTCCAAACTTTTTAGCAATTTTAAAACCAATATCGCTAGCTCCAATAACAGGATAAGAGACTCCTCCTGATGCAACTATAAGTTTTTTTGATTTTAGACTTTTAGAGTTTGTTTCTATTATATAGTGTCCATTTTCGTAAACTACATCAAGCACTTTTGTATCAAGTTTTAAAGTACATTTTGAGATTAGTTTTTTAAACATTGATATAACTTCACTGCTACTATTACAAAAATATGTACCTTTTACTATTTTTTCATTTATCTTTGGATAAACACTGTTTTGGTTTAAAAACTTTAATAAATCATCTTTAGTAAAACCTTTTAAAGTATCCTCTATAAACTCTTTATCTCCTAGAAAATAATCACTTGACATATATTTGTTAGTAATATTACACTTTCCACCACCACTAACTTTTATCTTTTCGCCAATCTTTTTATTAGAATCAACAATACAAATATTTAAGTTTTGTTTTTGTAGTTGTGATGCGGCCATCAATCCTGATGCTCCAGCCCCTATAATTACTATATCATATATCATTTTTTACTTGTAAGCTCTTATAACAAAGCCCTTATTATTTTTTTCTGAAGTTATTGTATAGTTTACAACTTGGGTATTAGTATCAACACCTAAATGGTTTTTTATTGACCAAACCCCTTCAATAACTCTTTTTCTTGAAAGTCCAATTTGTGATAAATTTGATATTCTTGCAATTTTATTTTTATTAGTTTTGTTTTTTAACTTCTCTAGTATTATAAATTCTTCTTTATTTACAACACCAATAATTTCAAATATTTTTGCATCACTATTTTTATCTAAAAATACTTTTAATTCATTTTTACATTCTTGGGGAAGGTATATACTACCATTATCCATAGTATAACATCTAAATATCTCATACTTTGATTTATCAATAATTTTAGAAGAATTATTATTTTTGTCTATTTCAACAATTTTTTCAACCTCTACTATCTTTTCTACTTCAACTATCTTTTCAACAATCACTTCTTCTTTATTAAAATTCGTCTGCTTATTAAGTCTATTTTCTAGATTATCTATCTTTGAATTTAAATCATCAACTTTATTTGTATGTATATATCTTTGTACATAATTTTCTTTTGTATAAGATGGTAATGTTTCAAAATCAACCATATCTTTTTTTATATACTTATCTTTTAAATCACCTTTATCAACCATATCATAACTAAGATATGTATAAGCAATAAATGAAACAGATACTATCAATAATCCTATAGTACTAAATAGTGCGATATTATTTTGTTGTGGTGTATCATTATTTGAATTGTAATCCATTTTTTTAATTTCCTTTTTTAGTCAAATATTTCAGTGTAGTATTGATTAAATCATCATCATCTCTGCTTGGTGATTTAATAACTTCTTTTTTATCATCTTGATAAACAATTGATATATTCATATCATAGTTACTGATAGTTTTTATCTTTTTATCTAAAGCATTTATTTTTATAATAATAAGTTCAATAAACTGTTTAGTAGGTAGATCTAACTTCCCAAATCTATCCTCCATCTCATCTTGTATCTCAAATACTATATTTTTTGATGTAGCTAAACTAAGTCTTCTATATAACTCTAATCTTACCCTATCTTCAGTTATATAATCACTAGAGATAAAAGCAGTGATACTTAGTTTAATATCAACATTAACTGTCTCTTCTTGAACCTCACCACTTAAAATAGCGATAGCCTCTTCTAGCATTTTTAAATATAAACCATAACCTATTTGTTTGATATGACCACTTTGAGCTTCACCAATGATATTTCCACCACCACGTATCTCTAAATCTTGGTGTGCTAAAGCTGTTCCACTTCCTAAATATGAGTTTGACTCTAAAGCAATAAGTCTTCTAATCGCATCTTTTGTAATAGTTTTTTTATCTTGAACTACAAAATAACAATACCCCTCTTTACTACCTCTTCCTACACGTCCACGAAGCTGGTGCAAATCAGCTATTCCAAACCTATCAGCACCATCAATAATAATACTATTTGCATTTGGCAGGTGAAGACCTGATTCAACTATAGAAGTTGCAAGTAAAATGTCAACCTCACCATTTGAAAAAGCTTCAAGTGTATCTTCGCTTTGTTTTGCTGTAATTTTTGAGTGCATAACTGATATTTTAAGATTTGGCATAATCTCTAATAAATCTGCTTTTTTTGTTTCTATTGTAGCAATATTATTATAGATATAAAATAGCTGTCCACCACGTCTTTTTTCTCTTAAGATTATCTCTTTAATTAGTTTTTCATCATACTCTTTTACAAAACTTCTTACACCTAGTCTTTCACTTGGAGGAGTAAGTAAACTACTCATACCTTTTATTTTAGAAAGTGCCAGATTTAATGTTCTAGGAATCGGTGTAGCACTCATGGAGAAAATATGTACATCATTTCGTATATCTTTTAATTTCTCTTTTTGTTTTACACCAAACTTATGCTCTTCATCAATTACTACTAAGCTTAAGTTTTTGCACTTAACATTTAGTAAAGAGTGAGTTCCTACAACTAAATCAATATCTCCATTTTCTAAAGCTTTTTTAACTTGTGTTTTCTCTTTAGCAGTTGTTCTACCATCAAGTTTTGCAACTCTTATCCCAAATGGTTCAAGTCTATCTTTGATACCTTGATAATGTTGAGAAGATAAAAGTGTAGTAGGGCATACAAATAAAGCCTGATAACCATTTAGTAAAACTGCTAACAACCCATTCATAGCAACCTCAGTTTTACCAAATCCAACATCTCCTGAAAGTAGCCTATCCATTACAAGACCTGAACCCATATCATTTAAAAACTCTTTTACACTTCTATTTTGATCTTTTGTATATTCAAAGCCAGCATTTCCTTGAAGAACTTTTATCTCCTCTTTATCAATATCAATTGTTATACCTTTTGTTAACTCTCGTTTTGCAGCAATAGCAATAATATCACTAGCAATCGCAAAAAGTCTCTCTTTTACTTTCCCTTTAAGTTTAGCAAAACTTCCTTTCCCAAGTTTATCAAGTGTAGCTATACTTCCACTATCTGCTAAATATCTATCAATCATACCTATATTTTCTACAGGTATAAGAAGTCTATCATTGCCTTGATAGTTTACTATTACAAAGTCTCTTTTAGCACCCATTACAACTACAGGTTCTATCCCTTTAAACTGCCCAATTCCATGAACCTCATGAACTACAAAATCATTTGTTTGTAACTCATCTAAAACAATTTTCGGCTTCTTCTTTCTCTTCTTTTTTACTTGTTTATTTAAAGAGATAATAACTTCATCATCTGATACAAGATTTATAACCTGATGATCTATTTTAAACTTTATCTTTTTATCATTTAAATCAAAGTCAAAAGATCTAATCTTACCCTCAGTTGAAGATATAATAGTTACTTTCTTTTCTTTATGAAACTTTAAAAACTCTTGTATATTTGCAGGTTCTATCTCTTTATAAGTAGTATCATTTAAAATTGGAGATATAGATAAAAGTTCCTCTTTTGGAACTCTTTTTTCTTCAAAAATATAAGCTTCATCTATCTCATCAAGGGCATCTTTAGTGATGCAACTATTTAACTCTTGTGTGTAATAAGATGCTAAATCATCAAGATACCAAAACCCTAAAGAGTGAATATCTTTCTCAAAAACATCTGCGTTTGATGCTTCAATTTTTTCATTTATAATTGCTAGATTTTCATCACTAAATGCTAGAAATGATGCAGATATTGTAAACTCTTCTAGCTCTTCTTTAAATGATTTTTGATTTTCTACATCAAACTTTCTTATTGACTCAATCTCATCATCAAATAAACTAATACGGTATGCAAACTCTTCATTAGGAGGAAAAATATCAACTATATCACCTCTTATAGATACCTCACCTTCATCTGTAACTATATCAACAAAATAGTATCCCCAATTGTACAACTTCTCTTTTAAAGCTTTTATATCTAAAATAGATGCGAACTCTATAGTTAAACTATCAAAATTATCTGCTTTTGGTAAAGGATATGAGATAGTTCTAAGAGGAGATATTAAAAGTTTATTCTGTTTTCTATACTTATGAAAAGATTCTAAAGTATAAGTAAGCTCTTTTATCTCTTGGCTAAATGATAATAAATCATCCCCAAAATTTGCTCTTAAATCACTAAGAACAAAAGGTTCTAAACCTAAATAAGAGGCACAGTCCCTAGCAACTGAAGCCTCTTTTTCATCAGATACAATTAAAAGTTTTATATCTTTATTGTTTTTTATATAGTTAAATATTTTATTCATAAATTATTACTAATGTTTTCTATCAGCTTTTAAGACCTTTTTCAATTTTTCTTCTCTCATTACCTTCAAAAAATGGATCTATAAGGTTTTCTCTTACTTTTACATCTTCTTTTCCTATAAAACCTTTTCCTTGTGCATCATTTACAATCTTTTGTGCTATATCACTTGCTTGTTGAGCAACAAGATAAGTTGAGTTTGCAATTTTTGCATTTTCTTGTGTTGTCTTATCTAATACTGCAATATCTCTATTTATTTCTTCCACTTTTGCTCTTTGTTGCTCAGTATCATTACTTACAATCTCAATTAAAGAAGTTGTAGATTCAATATTTTTATTTAATACCTCATATCCATCAATCATATCTGTTGCAATCTTAGTACCACTATTAGCTTGTGATGTTGCAATCTCCACTAACCCTTTTATTTCCGAAGCAGCCTCTGCAGATCTTGATGCAAGGTTTCTTACCTCTTGAGCAACTACTGCGAAACCTTTTCCAGCTTCTCCTGCTGTTGCTGCTTCAACTGCTGCATTAAGTGAAAGAATATTTGTTTGGAATGCAATTTGGTCAATAACACTAATAGATTCCGTAATTGCATTTACTTTTTCATTAATGTTTTTCATTGCTATTGCCGTTTTATTTGCTAGTTCATGCCCTTGCGTTGATGAACTTATAACTTCACTCGCGTATTGGGACATCTTTTTACTATTTTGTGTAGTATTTGATAAATTATTATTCACTTCATTTAATGTTCCAGAAGTATCACTTAAAGATGCAGCTTGTTCTTTAGAAGAGTTTGCTAATTGTTCTACATTTTTAGAAAATATTTCAGATGTTTGTTGTAACGCTTTACCATTATGTAGATTTTGTCCACTTAATTTAGTGAGTGTTTCCCCTAAAAAATCAACTTGTTCAAATAGCTCTTTAATCTCACCTGATGTTTTACCTTGAGAATTAATTCTACCACTATACTCATCACTTGAATAATGATTTAAAGAGTTTAATGTTCTATTGATATTATATGCAAGTGAAGATAATAGTTTGTTAACAATCTCAATAAGATTATTTATCTCAGGATTATTGGCTACTGTTTTTATTTTTACACTTAAATGTCCCAAAGATGCTTTTTCACATATAGAAGTACTTTCTTTTATAGCATCTGCATCTTTATTAATACCATCAATGGTTCTTGCTATATTTGTATTTATTGCTACAACCATCTCACCAATCTCATCCATACTATGAACCTTAAATGGCTCTATTGTATTTTTCTCTTTCGCTAAAAATGAGAAAAATTCAGCAAGTTCAACCTTTAACTCTTGTAAAGGATCAGTAACTTTTTTTGCAACCAACCAAACAACACCTAAAGTGATTAATATAAATAATACAGATATAGATATTATAAATACTAAAGTATCAGATATAACGCTATCTGCTTTATCAAGTGAAAATGTAAGATCAATAACACCAATCACATCTCCCTCTTTTTGATTTGCATGACACATTAAACAATCATTTGTAGCAATCATAGGTCGTAATACTCTAAGATTATGAGAGTTATTATTATACATATCAAGTACTATCTCTTTTTTACTACTAAAAGCATTTAAGATATCTTTATCTGTAGTAAATACTGCTCCAGGTGAATAAATATCTATAGTCTCTTGACTTTTAGCTACTGTTAAATTTGTAAGCCCTTTTATCTCTTTCCTACTTTGCTCTTCTGCATGTTTAATTACAGCAGGATCACCAGTATTCATAGCATTTCTTAAAGTTATAAATATAGAATCAGTTAACATTTGTAAAGACTCTTTAGCACTATTTTGTGCCAAAGTGTTCATCTGACTTGTAGTAATATAATTGGTAATTACATTACCCACAGCTAATATAAAGACAATTGGTATAATTATCTTTGTTGATACTCTCATTTTATTAAACATATTTCATCTTCCTAATTTTATATACTAAATTATAACACTAATCAACTTATAAAATTAACTTTTCTTTTTCAACTCATCAATATCTTTTTGAAGTTTAGCCATATTTGCTAAAAGTAAATCTATTTTTTCCTCTTCTCTATCAAGTTGTTCATCTTTATCTTCATTTTGAATCTTTTCCATTTCACCTATAATAACTGCAACAAAAAGATTAAAAAATACAAATGCAGCAATGATAACAAAACTAACAAAATAAACCCATGACCAACTATAAAGTTCCATAGCTTCGTACATAACATCAGTCCAATCTTCAAAAGTAAGAACTCTAAAGAGTGTAAGCATAGAAGTTAAGAAGTCATTCCACAGTCCAGATTTTAAATCTGCAAAGAAGAAGTTACCAACAATAGCATAGATATAAAATATAATAAACATCAAGATAACAATATCAACAATAGCAGGAATTGCACCTATTAACATATCTATAATTTTTTTTAGTTCTGGTCTTGATGTTAAAAGTCTTAAAACTCTAAATATTCTCATAAGTCTAGCAATAGCAGCAAACGATGAATTTTCTAATGGTATTAAAGTTATAACAACAATTATAAAGTCAAAAACATTCCAACCACTCTTAAAGAAATCCATTAAGTTTTTCTCTGCTGACATTTTTATAAGTATCTCTACTAAAAAATATACAGTGATAAACATATCTAAACTATAAAAAAACATCCCAAATGGAGCTGCAACATCCTCAATTGTTTTAAACCCTAGTGCTGCCGCATAAAATAGGATTATTCCTGTTGTTAAATTAGAAAACCATTTGGCATTTCTTACCTCTATTATTTTCGCTTTTAGTGTCATTCTTTCTATTTTTCCTTCTGTTTTTCTATTGGTAAAGTTATAGTAAATATTGCTCCAGTATAACTTTCATCTTTATATTCAAAATTTTCATTTCTTACGGAAATTGTTCCACCCATATTTTGATTTATTATATTATAAGTCATATGAAGCCCTAAACCTGTACCTTGACTTTTATGTTTTGTTGTAAAATATGGTTCAAATATTTTTGTTATTATATCATCTGGTATTCCACCACCAGTATCTTTTATCTCAATTTTTATTTTATTTGATAAGATTTTTGTAGTTATAAATATATATCTATCTTTATCATCTAAATCTTTTAATACATCTTTTGCATTGTTTATTATATTTACACATGATTGTAATAAACCATGTGGTAAATTAAATATCTCTATATCATCATCTAGGTCTTTAATAATGTCTATATTATTATTTTTAATAACAGCTTCTTCAATAATAAATGTTTTCTCGATTATATCATTAATAAAAAAACTTTTTTTTGCACTATCACCTTTTAAAAAGTCTCTAAAGTCATCAATAGTTTGAGATAGATGTTGTGCTGATTCATTAATAGAATCAAGCATTTTAAGTTCCTCTTTCTCATCAGATATACCATACTCTTTTTTTACCTTCATTCCAGTTGCTGCTGTTGATATAATTGAAAGTGGTTGTCTCCATTGATGGGCTATATTTCCAATCATCTCACCCATTGCTACCATCTTTGCTTGTTCTTGCAAAATTTTTTCTTGCTGTGTTGACTTTGCAACCTCTTCTTTTATTCTTATCGCTAAATTATTATTTATAGTGTTTAATTCATCTTGCTTTTGATCAACACTTTTTTTATAGTTTAATATTATATTAGAAGTAAATGTATTTATTAAATATACAATTAAAAATAAAATTATAGTAAATACAATCAATAAAATAATATGTTGATATATATTATTTTTTATTAATTGATCCATATTTTCTTGCCATGCACCAATCTCTTGATCAATTATATCATCGTGAAATCCAACACCAATTATCCAATTCCATTCTTTATTTAAAACAAAATATGATATTTTTGACATCTCTATTTTTGTTTTTGGATGAATATACGAATATTTTAAATATGTACTACCATTTTCCCTTAAACCTTTTAAATACTCTTTTCTATAATCTTTTCCATATAAATCTTTTTTTTCATCACCAATAACTTTTCCCAATGTAGCTGCTGGATGAACAATAATTTTTGCAAATTCATCTCCTCCGTCTATATTTAATAGCTTAGATATAATAATATACTCAGTTTTATTTTGCTTATTTAACTCAGTTATAAGCTTTTTAATATAGTTCTTATCTTTTTTATTTGCATCATCAATATACATACCTGTTCCCATATATATATCTAACTCAGCTATTGCCTTTACAAATGTTAATTTTGGATATGCCATTTTTTTATTTTCTTCATCTGGTTTTATCCAATGATCTTCAATATAACCCTCATTCATATTTTTTACTATATCTATCTCGTCTTGTATCACAAATTTACCATGTGCATCTTGAAGATTGAAAACATTAGTATTTTCAAAATGTGGAGCAACTGGATAAAGTATCTCATTACCCTTCATATCAACCATAAAAAAATAACCCTTACCATCATCAAATCTAATAGGTCTAAGAGTCTCTTTAATAATATTTATTATATCTTGTTTTGTTTTATTATCTTTATTATCATTATATATTTTCATTACAATTTTATATGCATTATCAACTCTCTCTTTAATTGCTGCTTTAAGAATATGTGTTGTCTCACTTGCATTTTGTATTATAAGTTGATTTGTGTTATCAACTCTAAATTTTATCTCTTCTTTTTTCTCTTTAATAAATTTAGCTTTAATCTCTTGCTTAAGTATATTAAAATCATCTTTTTTAGATATAACACTTAAATATATTACTGCAAATGCAAATAATATAAGTATCAATAATGTACTTAAAAGATTAAACTTACCTATATTCTTTTCATTTAATTTTAACATTAATTTATCCACCACCCTTGATTATTAGTTTTTTGCTATTTTATAACATATTGTTGCAAAATTTTGCTGAAATATATTATTTGAAACATCTATTTTACTCAGAAAAGGTTTAACTTGAGATTTAGAAAAATAAGAGCAAAGAGATATAGTGGTATCTATGAATATTTTAAAGATAGTGATAATGATAAAAGAACCATTGCTTATTA
>JAYEPG010000134.1:0-1966 GCA_034723795.1 Campylobacterota bacterium | reverse complement strand
AAAGAGGATAAAGAGTTAGAAGTTATTTATGAAAACTTTATTGATGCGATGAAGAAAGATTAAACTATATATTGTTAAAATAATATATAGATAAAGAAGTAAATAGGAAAAAAAATGGCAAATAATTTTTTAGAAACAAAAACAATAACATTAGGTGAACTATTAGGAAATGGTAAAACATATATTGTTCCTCCTTATCAAAGAGATTATTCCTGGGATGAAGACAAATGGGAAGATTTGTTTTTTGATATAAACGATTTAGAAAATAGTAAACTTCCACATTATATGGGAGCAATAGTACTTCAAACATCTAATGGAAAACAGTATTCAATAATAGATGGTCAACAGAGAATTACAACTCTAAGTATATTCATTATCGCAATAATATCTATACTTAAAGATATGGTAAAAAATAATATTGAAAAAGAAGCAAATGAAGAAAGGATTGAAATATTATCACGAACATATTTGGGTGATAAAAATCCAGCTTCTTTAATGAGAGTATCAAAACTTGAGTTAAACGCTGTAAATAACCATTTTTTCACGAGATATATTATTCAAATTGAACAACCTAAGATAGCAATATTAACAAAAGAAGATAACTCAAATAAAACGCTATATAAAGCATATGAATATTTTTATAAAAAGTTAAAATTAAAGTTAAAAGATTTTGATGGTAAAGCTGTAACACAATATTTATCAGATGTAATTGCAGATAAAATTAAATTTATACAAATTGCAGTAGAAGATGAATTAAATGCATATACACTATTTGAAACATTAAATGCGAGAGGTGTTGAACTTACTTCTACAGATTTACTTAAAAATTATCTTTTTTCATTAGTTGGTACTGGGGGTGATTTTAAAGTTTTACAAGGAGAGTGGAACTCTATTAATTCACAAATTGGAACAAAAGATTTTCCAAATTTTTTAAGGTACTATATTAATTCTAAAACTCAACTAGTTAGACACAATGGACTATATAAAGAGATTAAAAAAACTATAAATGATGATACTGATGTATTTTTATTAATAAATGAACTAAAAGAATTGGCACCAGTTTATATTGCATTTAAAAACCCATCAGATGATTTATGGTCAGAATATGGTAATTTTAAAGAGTTGAAATTAAGATTAAGTGAATTGAAACTTTTTAATGTAAGTCAACAAGTACCACTTCTAATGAGTGTTTATAATAATTTTAATGATAAAGAGTTTATAAAAGTTTTAAAAATTTGTTCTGTTATATCTTTTAGGTATTCAGCTATTGGAAGATTAAATCCAAATGAAATGGAGAGAGTTTATAATAAATGTGCAATTAAAGTTTCAAATCAAGAAATTACAACAGCACAAGAGGTATTTAAAAATTTAAAAATAATTTATGTAGATGATGAAGCTTTTGAAAATAGTTTTTCATCTACTTCTATAGATACAGGAAGAAATAGAAAGCTAGTTAAATATATTTTGATTAATATAGAAAATAAATTAGATAGTAAAGAGTATGAATTTGATGAAAGTGGTTCTACAATTGAACATATATTACCAACTAATCCAAAATATGATAGTGATTGGTATGAAAATTTCACTATAGAAGAGATGGAAAAATTAAATTCAAGATTGGGAAATTATATTTTACTTGAAAATGATATAAATAAAAAAATAGGAAATGATATATTTAATAATAAAATTATAGAATATAAAAAATCTTCATATACTCAGTCAAATAAATTTAAATATGAAGAGTGGAATCCAGAAAATTTAAAATCTTATCAAATGGAACAATCAAAGTTAGCTAAATCAATTTGGAAAATTTCATATTAATAGATGATTAGTTTATTAGCTTTATTTGGAATAATTACAGGGTTTATAGCTGGTTTTTTTGGAGTAGGTGGGGGTATGGTTCTTATCCCTATGCTTTTATTTGCTGGATTTTCTATGAAAAGTGCAGTAGCTATATCTATACTTC
>JAYEPG010000133.1:3269-9905 GCA_034723795.1 Campylobacterota bacterium | reverse complement strand
AAAATGAGTACTCAAACAATTTGTAATATAAACAAATATTAAGTAAAATTTAAATATAATCCCGAACTTAATTTAATAAAAAAGGATAAAAGTATGAAAAGAACATACCAACCACATAACACACCTAGAAAAAGAACACATGGTTTCAGAACAAGAATGGCAACTAAAAATGGTAGAAAAGTTATCAAAGCTAGAAGAGCTAAAGGTAGAAAAAGATTAGCTGTTTAAGCAAATCACATCGAATAAACACTAATAAAGAGTTTACTCAAATATATAAAAGCAACAAAAAATGGCATACCCATAGTTTTGTTGTTTTTTATCAAAAAAGCACTGATCTAAAAGTTGCTTTCGTATCATCAAAAAAAGTTGGAAATGCTGTTTATAGAGCTAAAAGTAGAAGATTGCTTCGTGCTTTGGTTTTAGAAAAAGAGGATCTGCTAACTAATGGAAAATATATTTTTGTAGCAAAAACAGATATTTTTCAAAGAGATCATAAAACTTTACAAAATGATTTTAAGTATGCTATCAAAAAATTAGGTTTATTTGAGAAATGCAAAAATTAAAAATAGGTTTTATTTTTAATAAACTGATACTTTTAATAATAAGGTTTTATCAAAAGTATTTAACTATCATATCATTCGGGAGTTGTAGGTATCATCCTACTTGCTCATCATATGCAAAAATTCAATTTGAACATAATTCATTTTTTAAAGCACTTTACTTTTCTATTGTAAGAATTTTAAAATGTAATCCATTGTTTGATGGTGGTTTTGACTATCCAAAATCAAGATGTATATCTGATGATAAAACTCAATTTAAAAAGCTAAAATTCAAAAAGATTAAGGTAAAATACTGGAAAGTACCAGTAAATGATAAATATTGCT
The DNA here is from genome assembly GCA_034723795.1 of Campylobacterota bacterium. Lineage (GTDB taxonomy): Bacteria > Campylobacterota > Campylobacteria > Campylobacterales > Arcobacteraceae > JAIOSF01. Next base: position 9,021 of record JAYEPG010000133.1, on the reverse strand, counting down.
TAATACTTCAACACAATAAAACATGGGATAAATAAATGTCGTTAAACAACAACACAATGAACAAACAACAAACACAAAAAAGAATACTAATAGCTACTGTTATTTCATTTGCTTTTTTTATAGCATATGACTTTTTATATTTACAACCAAAACAAGAGTTAGTAAATCAAACAAATGCTCAAAACAAACAAGTTACACAGCAAACTAGTACAAATACTACTACAGAAGGTTTAAACCAAGCACCTGTATCAACACAAACTACAGACAGTGCTAATGCAGCGCCAGTTTCAAATGATATTACATCATCAACAATTATTTCAACAATTAAAACACAAAAAAATATTTTTGAAATAGATAATTTTGGTAGAATTGCTCAAGTTACATTAATAGAACCAAAATATATCGATGAAAAAGGTGAACAACTTAAGCTTTTTACATCAAACCAGTTAAGACCTTTAGAGGTTAGGTTTTCAGATTCTAAAATAAATAGTGAATCATTTAGTACAAATGTTACTGCATCAGCTAAAACTATTGATGCTTCAAAACAAACTACTACATTAATATTAACTCAAAAGTTATCAACAACTACATTAACAAAAGTTTTAACATTTTACCCTGATGGACATTATGATATTAAAGCAACTTCAACTAACAAAGCAAGCTTTTTTGTAACTCCAGGATTTAGACCAGATGTTATAGCTGATATGTATGCTGATCATGGTGCGTTATTATCTTTAAACGACGGTACATTAAATATCATTGAAGATGAAGATATGGATAAAAGTGTTGAGTTAATTGGTGTAAATGTTGCATCAGCGTTTGATAGATACTATGCAACACTATTATACAACTATGATGTAAGTATGGCAATTAGTGTAATGATGGATAAAAATGATTCACCTCAAATGTTTATTCACGCAAAAGATAACATCACTTTACATGGATATGCTGGACCAAAGAACTTCAATAACTTAACTGCTTTAGATGATAGACTTTCATCTGTGATTGAGTATGGTTGGTTTACATTTATTGCTAAACCAATGTTTACTATGCTTCAATTTATCAATAGTTATATTGGTAACTGGGGATGGACAATTGTTATTACAACTATTTTAGTTAAGCTTGTACTTTTACCTTTATCTCACAAAGGTATGGTATCTATGAACAGACTTAAGGAGTTGGCTCCTAAAGTTAAAGAGTTACAGGAGAAATACAAAGATGATAAACAAAAAGCATCTATGCATATGATGGAACTTTATAAAAAAGAGGGTGCAAACCCAATGGGTGGATGTCTACCTGTACTTTTACAAATTCCAATTTTCTTCGCTATTTATAGAGTTTTATTAAATGCTATTGAGTTAAAAGGTGCTGAGTGGATTTTCTGGATTGAAGATTTATCTTTAATGGATCCGTACTTTATTATACCAATTTTAATGGGTGCGACAATGTACTTACAACAAAAAATTACACCAAATACTATGACAGATCCAATGCAACAAAAAATGTTCCAATGGTTACCTGTAGTGTTTACATTCTTTTTCTTATGGTTCCCTGCTGGACTTACACTTTACTGGTTTATTAATAACCTTGTAACAGTAGTTCAACAATACTATGTAAATACTGTTTTTGAAAAAGCAAGAGTTGCTAGACATGAAAAACATATTGAAGAAAAATCACATAAAGTGCCTAAGAAAAAATAAAAGGATATATTATGTATCAAGATTCTAATGAAGAAAATAAAACTTTTGAAGCAAAAACATTAGAAGAGGTTTATGAAAAAGCCTCTTCATCTTTAAAATGTTCTGTAAATGATTTAGATATAGAGGTAGTACAATCCCCCTCTAAAGGTTTTTTAGGATTTTTTTCAAAAAATGCTATTATTAATGTAAAAGTAAAAACTAAACAAAAAAACAATAAAAAAGACCATTTTCAAACTGATAATAAAAATGTTAAAGTTGAAACATTAACAACAAAATTAAATGAACTAAATTCACATAATAAAACTGACAAAAAAGAATCAAAAAAAGTTAAAGAACAAGTAAAAAAAGAAAAAATATTTAATGAGTTTTATGATTCAAAAGAACAAGCTATTCATAAAACACCTGTAGTAAAAAAATCAAATCAAAAATTAGAAGAAGAGATACATAAAGAAGTAAATGAACTATTTTCAAAATTATGTTATAAAATTGATGAAATAAAAGTTCAAATACAAGATGATGATAGTTCACAAAACAATGGACAACAAACTGTTTTTATAGAGTTCTCTGGTGAAGATAGTGCATTGTTAATTGGTAAAGAGGGTTATAGATATAAAGCGTTGTCATATATTTTATTCAATTGGATAAATGGAAAATACAATATGATGTTAAGATTAGAAGTTGCACAATTTCTGAAAAACCAAGAAGATGCTATGTATAATTATTTAGAACCTGTAATCCAAACAATAAAAGAGGATGGTTATTTTAAAACAAAAATACTTGATGGTATTTTAGTTCATATTGCATTAACTAAATTAAGAGAAGAGTTTCCTGATAAATATGTTGCTGTTAAAACAACACAAAGAGGTGATAAATATATTTTAGTTAATGAATACAGAAACTAAATCTAAATAGATGAATAGGAAACCAAATGTTAACAGATGATACAATTGTTTCAATTGCAACAGCCGCAGGTGTAGGGGCAATTAATATTGTGAGACTTAGTGGTTCAGATGCTCTTAAAATTGCTCTTCAAATTTCAAAACAAAAAACTTTAACTCCTAGAATGGCAACATTGTCAAAAATATATGATACAAAAGATGAACTTATTGATGAAGCTATTTTATTATATTTTAAAAATCCAAACTCATTTACAGGTGAAGATATAATAGAGTTTCAATCACATGGTGGAGTAGCAATATCAAATCTAGTTCTTGAAACTTGTATAAATTTTGGTGCTAGAATTGCAAATCCAGGTGAATTTTCAAAACGAGCATTTTTAAATAATAAAATAGATTTAACACAAGCCCAAGCAATATCAAAAATGATAGAAGCAAGAAGTGAAGATGCAGTAAAACTTTTAGCACGTCAACTAAAAGGTGAACTAAAAGATTTTGTTGATGATATTAGAAAAGATTTACTTTTTATGCTTGCATATACAGAGGTTAGTATAGATTATGCAGAAGAGGATTTGCCTAGTGATATTTATGATCAAATAGAGCAAAAACTTGACAGTATTAGCAAAAAACTTTCATCAACTTTAGATGCTAGTAAAAGAAGAGAGGGTTTAATAGAAGGTTTTAAAGTAGCTATTATAGGTAAACCAAATGTTGGTAAATCAAGCCTATTAAATAAACTTTTAAATTTTAACCGTGCAATTGTAAGTACAATAGCAGGAACTACTAGAGATACAATTGAAGAGAGTGTTAAAATAGGTACTCATATTATAAAAATAGTAGATACTGCTGGTATAAGAGAAGCTAGTGATGAGATAGAGAAGATAGGTATAGAAAAATCTATTGAAGCATGTAATGAAGCTGATATTATAATAGCTTTATTTGATGGTAGCAGGGTTATTGATGAAGAGGATAAAAAGATTCAAAAGATATTAGATGAGAGTACAAAAGAATCAATAGTAATAGTAAATAAATCAGATTTAGAGTTAAAGTTTGATTTATCATCACTTGATGAATCACATTTAAAACTTAATACAAAAGAGGATATATCTGATTTAACTAAACAAATTGAAACTATTTTAAATGAAAACAACGCTTCTGATGATATGACACTTGTATCAAAACAACAAGTTATGGAAGTTAAAGAGACATTATTTCATATAAAAGAGGCATCTATCCCTTTACAAACTGGTGAACTAGAGTTTTTCTCTCACCATATAAATGAATCTTTACTTCATATTTCAAATATAACTAGACCATATGAACACAGCCAGATGTTAGATGTGATGTTTGGTGAATTTTGTTTAGGTAAATAAAATATGTTTAAAAGAGCACAAGTTTTAGAGTTTTTAGAAGAAGATAAACAATGTTCATATTTTGATGAAAAGATATGTGATATTCGATATAAATATATGGAAAGTTGTAGTTCGAGCGAACAATTTGAGATGTTACAAAGAGGTTGGCGACGGTTTGGAAATATGCATTTCGTTCCAGAGTGTAAAGATTGTTATGAGTGCAAAACAATACGTATAGATGTATCAAAATATAAGTTTTCTAAATCAGAGCGAAGAATTTTTAATAAAAATAAAAATACAAAAGTTTATATACAAAAACCAAGTGTAACTTTGGAACATATTGATCTATTTAATAAGTATCATGAAAATATGCAATTAAAAAAGAATTGGAATGAAAATTCAATTGATGTAGATGAATATGTTAAATCTTATGTAAACGGCGCGCATGAGTATGGGAAAGAGTTATTGTATTTTATTGATGATAAGCTAGTTGCAGTTGCCCTAGCAGATATAGTTGATGGTGCCTTATCATCTGTTTACTGCTATTATGATCATGACTATGAACATCTTTCATTAGGTAAATTTTCAATTTTAGCACAGCTTAGTATTGCAAAACAATCTAATATTCCTCATGTTTATTTAGGATATTGGATTAAAGATCATTTTAGTATGGGATATAAAGAAAATTATAAACCATTTGAGATACTACAAAACAGACCATCTATGGATGAAGAAACTATATGGAGAGATTATGAATAATTCAGAACAAAGAGTTACAGATATTGTTGAAGAAGAGATTATTGATACTGTTGATGAAAATGATGAGCAAAGAGATGAAGTATTTAAAAATTTAAAAATAGCATTAGTTGAGCAAAAAAGATTATTAGCTAGATTTTCCACTTTTTGTGATGAATATAACAGTTTTGAGTACGATGAGATGGGTATGAATATGGAAGAGGGTGAAGATATATTAAGAAAAACTAATAAAATTCGAGATAAATTTTTAGCTGTTATTGAAGAAAAACTTTTATATATTTTTCAAAATGTTGAAACTCATACATTAACACATATTATTACATTTGCTTTAGATACAAAAGATAATCAATATAAAGTTATACTAGAAGTTCTTGAAGAGAGTTTTAATCTTGAAGTTAAATAAAGCAAATAGAACTATTTTAAAATAAAAGTGTTGGATAATACAAAAATGGAAAAAAAATTAATATCAAATAGAGCCTTAGTATTTAGGATTGTATCTGTAGTTTTACTTTTTAGTGTGATGGTTTTGTTTGTTTCTACTGAATATCTTAAAAAAACAGCTGTGGATACATTAGCTTCTGATGATGCTCAAAAGACTGCTCAACTTGTATTTGAGACGATGAATACCAGAATGCAAGAGGGTTGGACAAAAGAGGATCTTGATGGTATCATAGGTAGATTAGAAGTGATACGAAAAGGTATGAGTATTGCTTCATACAGAAGTGAAAAAGTTGAAGAGTTATTTGGAGTTGTAAAAAGAGATAAAAAGATTGTTGATAGTGATCCTCTTATTCAAAAAGCTATGCTTGGCGAAGAAATATTTTTTGTTGATGATAAATCAGGAATGGTAAGATTTTTATATCCTATGAAAACAAATACTGAGTGTAGTCATTGTCATATTAATGCTAAGGATGGTGATGTAAACGGTGTTTTAGATATATCATTTCCTCATAGTGATATTAAAATATCTTTAGATAAAATGTCTATATATTTTATGATATTTTTTGTTATTTTTCTTATTGTATTTTCTATACTATTTTTTACAATA
>JAYEPG010000133.1:0-3169 GCA_034723795.1 Campylobacterota bacterium | reverse complement strand
GATGTTAGGATAGCATATGTAAACGATTTTAATAGTAATTCATTAGAAAATGGTATTATTGCTCTTAAGTCAGCAAAACAAGATAATAAAAATATTGTTATTTTTAATGAGTCATTAGCTATTAAATATGAAGATGCAAATCATATAAAATGGCTTAAAAATTTAGATGATGCTATACAAGAGGATAGAGTTTTACCATTTTTTATGCCTATGAAAAATAGTGTAACACAACGTATAGATAAATATGAAGCTTTAGTTAGAATTATAGATGGTGATGAAGTATATACTCCTGATAAATTTTTAGATATTGCAATAGCAAGTGGTAAATACCCTTTAATTACACAAATAATGATTAGAAAAACTTTTGAATATTTTAAAGATATTAATGATATTCAGTTTTCAATAAATTTTTCATTGAGCGATATTTTAAATGAAGAGACTACATCTGTACTTTTTGAACATTTAGCAGAGTATAAATATAGTGAAAATGTTATAATTGAATTATTAGAAACAGAAGAAATTTCAGATTTTGTTTTATTAAATAAATTTATAAATGATGTTAAAGAGTACAATGCCAAAGTTGCAATTGATGATTTTGGTAGTGGATATTCAAATTTTAATTATATTTTAAATCTTGATATTGATATAATTAAATTAGATAGTTGTTTAATACAAAATATTTTTAAAGACCAAAATTCTATATTGATAGTTTCAAATATAGTTAGAACTGTTAAAGAGTTAGGGTTAAGAGTTGTTGCTGAGAGAGTTTCATCTAAAGATATAGAAAATATATTAACAATACACGATGTTGATTATCTTCAAGGTTTTCATATAGGTAAGCCAGCACCTCATATATTGAAAGGTTAATAGATGAAATTTTCATTTGTAACACTATTCCCAAATTTAATTGATTTTTATTTTAAAGATTCTATTTTAAAAAAAGCTTGTGAAAAAGATATTTTAAAATATGATTTTTATAATCCAAGAGATTATACAACTAACAAACACAAAAAAGTTGATGATACACTTTGTGGTGGTGGAGCAGGGCAACTTATGTTTCCTCAACCACTTTTTGATCTTCTAGATGATATAAAAGAAAAAGATAATGATGCTTATATTATATTTCCTCTAGCAGCTGCAAAACCTTTTAATCAATCAGATGCTGTAAGATTATCAAAGAAAAAGCATATAGTTTTTGTAAGTGGTAGATATGAGGGTATTGATGAGCGTGTTATTGAAAAATATGCTTCTGAAGTATTTAGTATTGGGGACTATATATTAACTGGTGGTGAGTTACCATCTTTAATAATGTCAGATGCTATCTCAAGAAATTGTGAAGGTGTACTTGGTAATTTAGAGTCATTAACAGATGAAAGTTACAATTTAAATGAGGATGATATTATGTTGTTAGAAGCTCCATCTTTTACAAAACCTGTTGAATATAAAGGTTTAAAAGTTCCTTCAGAGTTATTAAAGGGAAATCACGCTAAAATTCGCCGTTTAAAACACGAAATGTCTATATGCAAAACTAAGTATTATAGACCATAAATGGGGCACTTTAGACCAAATAGTGTCAATACCCCCGATATTAAGGAAAAAAAATGAAAAATAAATATATTGCTGCTTTTGAAGCTGCACAGATTGAATCTAAAGAGATCCCTTCTTTTAGAGCTGGAGATACTTTAAGATTAGGTGTTGAGATTAAAGAGGGTACAAAAACTAGAATTCAGAACTTTGAAGGTGTTGTAATTGCTTTAAAAGGTGAGGGTGTTTCAAATACTTTTACAATTAGAAAAATTGGTGCTAACTCTGTTGGTGTTGAGAGAATTTTTCCTTTATATTCAGATAGTATAAAGTCTATTGATGTATTAAGAAGAGGTGACGTTAGACGTGCTAAACTTCACTACTTAAGAGGACTAAAAGGTAAAGCTGCGAAAATTAAAGAGCTAAGAAAATAGTGATTTAAAAGGTTGCTTTTTAGCAATCTTTTCACTTTAGCCTTACAAAAATCATTCCTTTGTAAATCACTATTTGTGTATTAGAATGAAAAATATTATAAATTCTCCAATTGAACAAATAACATTTAACAATCAATCTTTTTTATTAAAAAGAGATGATTTACTTCATCCAAGTTTTTCTGGAAATAAAGCAAGAAAATTTTATTATTTTTTTAAAAAAGATTTTCCAAATATCACTACACTTGTAAGTCATGGTTCAAATCAATCAAATGCGATGTACTCATTATCTAGTTTATCTAAACTAAAAGGTTGGAGATTTATATACTATACAAATCATATACCATCATTTTTAGAACAAAACCCTGCGGGTAACTATAAATATGCTTTAGAAAATGGTATGGAACTAATAGTTGGTGAGTATGAGTTTAATTCTATTAAAACTGATGATAAAACTAAACTATATATAGATGAGGGCGGAGCAATAAATAAAGCTTCATACGGCTTAGAGATACTTGCAAATGAGATAATTCAATATAAAATAGAAAACAATATAAGTGATTTAAAAATCTTTTTGCCAAGTGGTACAGGAACAACAGCACTTTTTTTACAAAAGTTTTTAGATATTGAGGTATTAACTTGCTCTTGTGTTGGAGATACTCAATATTTACAAAAGCAATTTTTGGAGTTAGAATCAGATATAAGCTTACATCCAACAATTGTAACAACAAAGAAAAAGTATCATTTTGGGAAACTATATAAAGAAAATTATGAGATATATTTAGAACTTTTAAAACAAACTAAGATTGAATTTGATCTATTATATGATCCAATAGGATGGAATACACTATTGAATATGTATGAAAAGAATAATTCAACTATATTATATATCCATCAAGGTGGAATAATAGGAAATGAAACTATGCTTGATAGATATAAGTATAAATATGATGGTTGATTATAAATATAAAATAAGTCTTCAATACAGGTTAGCTTTTTAATGCTCCCTAGTTATTTGCCCATTCATTATTATTAGTATCTTTTCCTACTCTTTGATTTTCTATGAATATTAGTTTTGTAAGTTGAAGATTTTAAACTATCAATAAGTTTAGTAGATAGTTTATACATATTCATAACTATATCTTTTTTCTCTTGATTTTCTTCTAGTCTTGCTTTATCAAATCTTTCCATAACTTGAAGATAATCTATATCTT
>JAYEPG010000132.1:0-1980 GCA_034723795.1 Campylobacterota bacterium | reverse complement strand
TAGTTTCAACAGATATTAATGTAATAGAAATAGATGAATTTTGTACTGATAATGTAGAGGTTGTTTTCAATAAATTAAAAGACAATGATATATTACCAAGATTAAATAATCAAGGAAGAAGACCAGAGCAAGTATATTTTTCATGGATGAGAGGGTATATTATTTCAAATTATTTTCTTAAAGCATTGAGTAAAATATTGGAAGTAAGTCTTGAGAATATATCATTAATTGGTGATGATGATTTAGTAAATATAGAATCTTTTAAACGAACACCAACAGCAGATTTAGAAATTACATTAAATGATGATAGTAAATTAAGAATTGAAGTACAATCTGGATTTGTTGGTGTAAATGATATTAAACAGCATAAAGTTTTAGAAGCAAAAAGAATTTTTGAAACGGATGGTATTTCTTCATTAGCAATTCATTTTGACTTATTTAATGGACAAGTAGCATTTATTAAACTAGGTGAAATTGAAGATGATAGTGTAAATTGGATTACTAGACAACAAATGGAAGGTCAAACTGTTTTCAACATAGACCAAAATTATTTTTCGTGGAAACTAACTGAAACCCCACCTTCGCTAGATGATATATTCGCAGATTGAAAATGACTAATAAAAAATTAAAAGTTTTAGATTTATTCGCAGGAGTTGGTGGGCTTAGTTATGGCTTTGCTCATGATGAGGATTTTGAAATAATTGCGGCAAACGAACTTTTACCTGATATGGCTAAAGCATATTCATTAAATCATCCAGCTATAAAAATGTATAACTGTGATATAAAAGATTTTGGACTAAAAAATCTTACAGAAGATTTACAAATTCAAAAAGGTGATATTGATTTAATTGTTGGTGGACCACCTTGTCAAGCATTTTCAACCGTTGGTAAAAGATTAATTGATGATCCAAGAGGAAAATTATTTCAAGAGTATTATAGAGTTTTAAAAGAATTAAATCCAAAAGTATTTTTATTTGAAAATGTTAAAGGACTCTTATCAATGCAAAAAGGTGAATTACTAAAAACAATTTTATCACTTTTTGAATCATTAGGATATAAAGTTAAATATGAAGTTTTAAATTCAGCAGATTATGGTGTACCGCAAATTAGAGAAAGAGTAATAATAATTGGTACAAAATTAAACCAAACCTTTGAATATCCAAAGCCAACTCATTCAAGTCAAGATGATAATAATATTTTTAATCAAGATTTAAAACATTATTTAACTTTATCAGAAGCAATAAGTGATTTACCATTTATTAAAAGTAATGAAGAAAGTTTTGAATATAGTGGTGAATCAAATAATGAATTTCAAGAGTTAATGAGAAATAAAGCACCTGAAAAATTAATGGATCATAATGCACCAAAAAATAATGATAAATTAGTGAAACTAATGGAGTGTTTACCTGATGGTGGAACACCACAAGATGCACCAGAAGAATTAAGACCAAAGAGTGGGTTTAAAAATACATATTGTAGATTATGGTGGGAAAGACCAACTCCAACTATTACAAGAAATTTAAGTACACCATCATCTTCAAGATGTATCCATCCCAAAGCACCTCGACCACTAACAACTAGAGAGGGTGCAAGAATACAATGTTTTCCAGATAACTACATTTTTCATGGTTCAAGAAGTTCTAAAAATTTACAAATAGGAAATGCTGTACCTACTTTTTTATCAATAGCTTTAAAAAATTCAATTAAACAGCACTTAGAAACAGATAACAAATTGTTGGAAAAGAACAAGGGTATAGAGCAAAAATCTGAAACTTTAACTAAAAAAGCAAGTTAAATTTAAAATCAAACTTTTACTTTTAAATACCCCTTGTCTTTCAACTCAGCCGTTATACAAAAAAGGAATATACTCATGCAAATTAAACTATCAAATCTCAAAATAATACTTTTTGAAATAGTTTTAATATCTTTATCTATGGGATTACTATATCAAGTTAGCAACAACAATAATCAACTATACAA
>JAYEPG010000131.1:0-1981 GCA_034723795.1 Campylobacterota bacterium | reverse complement strand
ACAATCAAGAAAACTATCTAATAGCACATAATATGCCATTTGATATGGGAATGATGGTTAAAGAAGGTTTTGAATCTAATATACAAATTATAGATACTCTAAGAGTTGCGAAACATCTTTTAAAAGATAGCGAATCTCATGCTCTTCAATATTTAAGATATTCTCTTGAACTTTACAAAAATGAACAACAAGAAGCCGATAAATACAACATCACTATAAAAGCGCATGATGCTATTGGTGATGTACTTGTGATGAAATTATTATTATCAAAACTTGTAGCACTGACAAAAGAGCAATTTCCTGAAGTTAATCCTATGGTTAAAATGGAAGAACTTACAAAAACACCTATTATGATAGAAACCTTTAAATTTGGAAAACATAAAGGCAAAAAAATACAAGAAGTGTGTGATAATGATATGAACTACATAAACTGGATGATGGACAAGATGGATTTAGATACTGATATGAAATATACACTTGATAAGATTATGGGACATATGTAATTATGGGATATAACCTAAAAGACAAATTTGTAATAGGTGTAAGTTCAAGAGCATTATTTGACCTAGAAGAGGAAAATAAGATATTTGAGCAGAATGGTCTTGATGAGTATTATAAATATCAGCTTGAAAATGAAAATAAGCCTTTAAATAAAGGTACGGGATATAGACTTATTACAAATCTTCTTAAAATAAACCAGCACTTTAAAGATGAAGAAAAACAAGTAGAAGTGATAATATTATCAAAAAATAATGCAGGTACAAGTTTGCGAATAACAAATGCTATCAATGAACATAAACTTGATATAGTAAGGTCTGCATGGACAAGTGGAAATGATATATCAAGCTACCTAAAAGCTTTTAAAGTTGATCTATTTTTAAGTGCATCAGATGATGATGTAATAAATGCTATTCAAAATGGAATCGCATCAGCTAAAATACTACCATCACATGACGAAGTTCACAATAGCTTAGGCGACCAAGTAAGAATAGCTTTTGATGGAGATGCTGTATTATTTAGTGAAGAATCAGAACTTGTATATAAAAAAGATGGATTAGATGCTTTTATAAAACATGAGCAAGAGAACAAAGATAATCCACTAGAAAAAGGTGTATTTGCAAAACTACTTCTAACTATTGCAAATATTCAAGATAAATTTAAAGACACATCATCAACAAGTAGTCCAATAAGAACAGCACTAGTAACAGCAAGGTCAGCACCTACACATGAAAGGGTTATAAAAACTTTAAATGTATGGGGCGTGAGAATAGATGAAGCATTTTTCTTAGGTGGAAGTGATAAGTATGAGATACTTGAAGCCTTTGGTGCTGATATATTTTTTGATGATCAAGATGTACATTTGGAAAAGTCAGTTAGTGTAGTGCCTAGTGCTAAAGTTATACATAAGAGTATTGAAGAGTTTAAAAAATAACATGGCATACAAACACGACTACGATAAAATTTTAACAAGACTTACAACAATTTTAAAAAGATTAAATGATGGTGAAGCTTTAAGCATCAAAGATTTAGCAGAAGAATTTAATGTAAGTACTAGAACAATACAAAGAGATTTTAATGAACGATTAATATCTTTCCCTATTGTTCAATTAAATAAAAAATGGCAAATGGAAGAAGGTTTTAAAATAGAAAAATCAGCAGATATGGAAGATAGTGTTGTATTAGATATTATTGAAAAAATTACAGAAAATATTGGAGGTAAATTTGCTACAAAATCAAATAAGCTTTTATCCAAAATCAAAAATAAAGAATATAACCCAATTTATACAAAACTAAATATAGAAGATATAGGCAATAAATTAAAAGAAATACAATTATTAGAGGGTGCTATAAAAGAAAAAAGATTATTTTTTGTAATTATAAGTTAAGTGATAAAGTCTATAATTTATCTTTAAAACCACTAAAAATCGCTAATTTTGAAGGTTTTTGGTATTTAATAGCACTTGATAGCAGAAACAATGAA
>JAYEPG010000130.1:0-9947 GCA_034723795.1 Campylobacterota bacterium | reverse complement strand
TTTGATAATAAATTGGGTATGTATAAATATGCCCAACCTCTAAGGCTTTTAAAGAGATATGGCTAAGTTTGATTTTTTTGTAACTCACTATTATTCTCCACTATCGTTAATCTAAAGAGGGTTTAATCTAAAGAGGGTTTAATTCCCCGACCTTTAGGTCGCTGATAAAAACTACTCAGTTAAAATACCTCGCTTGTGATGTGAAATCGTAAGATTTTGCAATAACACAAGACTTGCGTTCAGCAAGTGGGCTTTGCCCCGAGGATTGTTATTTTGTTAGAAATTGTATATGAAAAATATGTCAAAAGTGTGTCAATCTATTTTATCTACATAACACACTTTTGACACACTAGTTTGATACTCTGCTTGTTATTAAAAAATAGGAAGTTAAATGTTATTTAAAAATAAAAAGAATTATTCAAGCTTTATTGTAGGGTTACCAATATTATTTATATTTATTACCGCTTCTGTAGTAGGTGGACTAAATATTTATAATTTAAAATCATATCACGATAATGAGATTTTAGAGATAGAAAAAAAGTATATAGAGCAGCAAAAAGAGATATTGAAAAAAAATGTTGAGATGACAAATACAAGAATAGATGTATATGAAAAAAGTATATATAAATATATGAAAAAACGTTTAAAAAATAAAATAAATGTAGCTACAATTGTAGCTAATGAGTTGTATTTAAAATATAGAGAAACAAAATCAGAAGAAGAGATAAAAGAGATGATTTTTGTAGCTCTAAACAAAATATCATGGGAAGGTAAAAGTAGTTATTTTTGGGTTATTGACTATGATGGGATAGAGCATATAGCACCGCCACAATATAAAGAATATTTAGGAAAAAATCTTTTACACCTAAAAGATGCAAATGGTAACTTTATAATAAAAGATGAGATGGAGTTAGTAAAAAAACAAACAGAGGGGTATCTTTATAATACATCTACGAAACTAAATAATAAAAATAAACAGTATAAACAAATATCTTATGTAAAAGATTTGGGCTTTTATAATTGGTATGTTGGGACTGCAGAGTTTTTAGATAAAAATGTAAAAAATACAAAAGAAGATTTAATTCAAAGGTTATCAGCTGTTAGTTTTAATGGAAATAGTTATGTTTTTATACATGAATTATTAGATATAAATGGTGGTGATAAATTTGCAAAAATGCTTGTAAATAAAAATAGATCAGATTTAATAGGAAAGTATTTAAGTGATAGCTATAAAGATGTAAAAGGTAAAGAGTTTAGAAAAGAGATGATTCATAAGATTAGAAAAAAAGGTTATGCATGGGTTGAGTATCATTCTAAAAAACCAGATGGTACAATTGCTAAAAAACTATCATACTTTTATCTAAATAAAAAGTTTAATTGGATAGTTGCAAATGGTTTTTATTATGATGATATAGAAAAAATAATTGATAAAAAAAATCAGAAAAAAATCCAAGAGATAAAAAGAGAGTTAATATCTACAATTATAGTGACTTTTATTTTGGCATCTATCTTAAGTATATTTTCAATTCTTTTATCAAAAAAAATAGAGTCTATTATAAATAAACAAGCAAAAGAGTTAGTAGAGTTAAATGAAAGTTTAGAGGAAAAAGTAAAAAAAGAGATAGATGAAAGTAGTAAAAAAGACCTAATGATATTTAGACAATCAAAAATGGCAACAATGGGTGAGATGATAGGAAATATTGCACATCAATGGAGACAGCCCTTAAATAGTATAGGTGCTATTATGATGAAACTAGAGATGATAAATGAGATAGAATATGATGATAAAAGAATTGTAAAAATAGTAGAAGATACAAATAAGTCCTTACGATATATGTCGAAAACTATTGATGACTTTAGAAACTTTTTTACAACAAATAAAGAAAAAGAGGAGTTTTATGCACATGATGTGATAAATGAAGCAATATCAATTATAAAAGTTCAGCTAAATGATTTAAATATCAAATTAACAATGATAGACAATAATGGAAAAATAGAAGTTTATGGACATAAAAATGAGTTGGTTCAAGTGTTGTTAAATTTAATAAATAATGCGAAAGATGCAATAGTATCAAAAAGACACGACGGAAGTCTTGATTTATTAGAAAGAGAAAAATTTGATGCAAAGATAACTATAACAATAGAAGATCCAGAAGATGGAGTGATAATATATATAAAAGATAATGCAGGTGGAATACCAAAACACATAAACGATAAGATATTTGAACCATATTTTACAACAAAATTTAAATCAAAAGGTACAGGTATAGGTTTGTATATGTCAAAAATGATTGTGGAAAAAGATATGAATGGAAGCTTAACTGTTGAAAACGACTCGGAAGGTGCGGTATTCAAAATGTACCTATCGGGGAGGGGGCGAGCAATAGATGTTTACTAAAAAAATAATAGATATGCTAGATGATAAAATGGTACTTTTTGTTGATGATGAAAAAGATATAACAGATATGTTTTACAATCTATTTCAAAATGGTTTGGATATTTATTCTGATTTTGCTTATGATGGAAAAGAGGGCTTGGAAAAATTTAAAGTGCACAAGCACGATATTGTTATAAGTGATATAAAAATGCCAAGATTAAATGGTAATAAGATGGTAGAAGAGATACTTAAAATAGATAAAGATGTTAAGGTGATATTTATTAGTGGATATAAAGAGGAGTTTTATTGTGAATCTTTTAAAAATAATCAAAACAATATAGTATATATAGATAAACCTATATCAACTCAAAAGTTTATAATAGCATTTGAGAAGTTATTTAATATTGAAAATATAAAGTAGAGGGAAGATAAGATGGGTATAAAACTAATATCAATATTTATAATAGGTTCAATGGCAATAATATATGGACTTATTTATGAAAGAGATTATAAACTTGAAAAGTTTTACGAGAATAAAACAAAAAAATATGAAAGAGCATATCATTCTATATCAACTTCTTATGAAAACTTAGCAAACTTTTTATACAAAAGTATCACAAATGATGAAGAGTTGATGAATATGTATGAAAAATCATTAAATGTTAATAAGTTTGAAAGAGATATGATTAGACAAAATATGCTTTTTTTGTTAGATGTAAAAATACCTAACTTAAAGTTGCATGATATAGTACAACTTCAATTTCATTTAGAAAATAATGAAAATTTTTTAAGATATTACAATTCAGCAAAGTTTGGTGATGATTTAACTTATAAACGACCAACTATAGCTTATGTAAATAAATACCATAAACCAATATCAGGGATAGAACAAGGAAAAATATATAACGCAAACAGATATGCATACCCTTTGAAATCTAAATCAACTAATCAACATATAGGAAGTTTAGGTATATCTTTTTCTATATCTAGTATTTTATCAAAAATGATGAGTGAGTATGGTGGAAAAAGCTATTTTATGATAAATAAAAACTTAATAGACGAAAAAGTATTTATAAGTCAAAAGGCTAGATATACACCTTCAAATATTGATGGGTACTATTGTGATAAAGAGATACTAAAAGCACTTGAAAAATTTGATTTAGACAAGATGAGATTATCAAAACCATCAAAAAAATTGTTATTAAAAATACAAAATATAATAAAAAGTGCTGAAGTAAGCACAGTATATAATGAGAAAACGGGAACAACAGTAACCATAATACCAATAAAAAATCCAGTAACATTAAAACAAATTGCATTTATAAAGATTGGACAAAAAGCACCATTTGTAAGAAATAAAATTATAAATACCTATATATTGATAGGATTAAGTATATTGTTATTGTTTATTGTATTGCTATTTATGTACAAACAAAGCGAATCAAAAAGAAAAATAAATAAAGAGAAAGAGTTGGTTCAAAATATAATCAACTCTATACCAAATATAACATTTGTAACAAATTTTAAAACAATAGAGTACTCAAATAGAGCATTTTTAGAGTTTTTCAATCTTCCTTCTATACAAAAGTTTAATGAGTTACATCCTGATATGTTAGATATATTTTTACCTTGGGATGATTATTTGCACAAAGGAAAACTAAGTACAAAAGAAGATTTTACTGAGTTGGTTATAAATACTGATAATTTAAATAGAAAAGTGATGATGTTTGATAAAACTTTTAGTTTAGCTGCTTTTAGTATTAGTATCTCAAAAGTAAACTATAATAGTCAAAATTCATATCTTTTAACATTGAGTAACATAACACAACAAGAGATAGAAAAAAAAGAGATAGAACACCAAGCTTACTATGATGGACTAACAAATGTTTTTAATAGAAATAAATTTAATGAACTTTTTGAGATAGAACTAAGAAAAGCGAAAAGATATAAGATACCGTCTTGTGTAGCTATTATAGATATAGATCACTTTAAAAAGTTTAATGATACTTATGGGCATTTAATAGGTGATGAGGTTTTAATTAGTTTAGCAAATGAGGTAAATAACCATGTAAGAGAAACAGATACCTTTGCTAGATGGGGTGGAGAAGAGTTTACTATTTTATTTAGTAATACTACAATAGATATAGCAAATAGTGTATCTCAAAAAGTTAGAAAAAGGATAGAATCTTTAGAACATAAAGTAGCTGGAAATATAACGGCAAGCTTTGGGTTAACATCTTATAAAGATGATGATACGATAGAAACTATGTTTAAAAGATGTGATGATGCTTTATATGAAGCAAAAGAAAATGGTAGAAATAGAGTTGAGATTAGTTAAAATAATAATATATTTTAAATCTATATAACACACTATTGCCACATTTATATATTAAAATTGTACTTGTTAAGCCCAAATTAATTTAAAGAAATTTTAACCATTCTTTTTTTTGAGATTTTTCTCATTTTTTTAAAAATATTTGTAAAATTTTGCTTTATTTTAATTAGTTCTTAAATGTTTTGCCTCCAATTGCAGTTTTTATTTGTATTTTATTAAAAATACCATTTTTTAGACAATAGTGTAGTGCCTTAACTTTTCTAATCTTTATAAAATTTAAAGTTATGAAGCTATTGCATACTGACATCATAAGCTTTATGATGTGTTGATGATTGTATTTCACTGTTACAAAGATGTTCAAAGTTCATACCTTTTAGGTATTCTCCAAATATTGCTACACCTGTTCTTGGAGTTAATTTTTCGTTTGTTGTTTCTATCTTGAAGTTTAATATAGATTGCATTATAATAGCAGTCCTGATAGAGAAAAATTTGCACCTATTTGGTGAAAGATTTGGAGTGCTATTTTTCTCTTTGAATTAATTAGGGTTAAGTTATAGAGGAGTTATTATGACTAAAAATGGTATTAAATTAAAACTAAAAGATTTAACAGTAATGTTTGTTGATGATGAAGAGTTTGTTGTTGAAACTATGCAGGAAATATTACCAATGTTATTTAAAAATAGCTATTTTGCTAACAATGGATTAGATGGTATATCTCAAGCTAAAAAAAATAAAATAGATATTTTAATTACAGATTTAAGTATGCCAAAAATGAATGGTATAGATATGATAAAAAAGATAAAAGAGTTTAGCTCTGATACAAAAATAATCTGTGTAAGCGGACATAATGAGAGTGAATTTGTTCAAAAAGCACAAGAGTTGAAGAGCTTATTTATTATAAAACCAATAAGTTCTAGTGAACTATTTAAAGCATTAGAAGAAGTACTATAGTTGTGAACATAGAACTATTAAAACAATCTACTTTATTATATGTTGAGGATGATTTAAATATTTCTGGTTTTTTTAGTAATATTATGGGTCAAATATTTAAAAAGATGTATATTTCTTATGATGGTAATGAAGGTTTGGAAGTTTTTAAAAAACATAAGGATGAGATAGATATAGTAATAACAGATATAAATATGCCAAAACTAAGTGGTATAGATATGATAGAATATATTCGTGAAATTAATTATGATGTACCTATTATTATCATAAGTGCATTTGGTGATGAGAAATCGTTAAAAAGAATTGTAAATCTAGCAGTTGATGGTTTTATAAATAAACCTTTCGTACTAGACAGTTTAATGAAAGTATTAGACCGAGTATTAAAACCAGTTTTTTACAAAAAAGAGCTTCAAAAAAAAGATGCTCTGATTTTTCAACAGTCAAAATTAGCTGCCATTGGTGAGATGATTGGAAATATTGCTCATCAATGGAGACAACCTTTAAACTCTATTGGTGTGACCATGATGAAACTAGAAATTAATAGTGATAACGATAACTTAACAAAAGAGATGGTCACTGATACCATAGATAAAACAAATTCAATAATAAGTCATATGTCAAAAACAATAGATGATTTTAGAAACTTTTTTTCACCTACAAAAAGTAAAAGTGAATTTTTAATTAAAGATAATATTGAATCAATCTTATCTTTAATTATCCCTCAATTTACAAATCACAATATAGATATAAAGATTATTGGTCCTAGAGATATTAAAGTTTTTGCTTATGAAAATGAACTGAAACAAGTTTTAATAAATATAGTAAGTAATGCCAAAGATGCAATAGTAAATAACAACATTGAAGAAAATGGATTGATAAAAATAGAGATAGCTAGTGATGATGAAAAATTAAATATAAAAATAAGTGACAATGCTGGTGGAATACCATCAACTATAAAAGATAAAATATTTGATCCTTATTTTACAACAAAATTTAAATCTCAAGGTACAGGTTTAGGTTTATATATGTCAAAAATTATTATTGAAAAGAACATGAAAGGTTCTTTAGTAGTTCAAAATAATAATGATGGTGCAGTTTTTATGATACAAATACCAATTGGTATAAATCAAATTGATAAGGAAAAGTAATGGATATAAAAACACTAGGAAAAGTTTACAACACAATCATAAAGAGGTTTTGCTAGATTAACTTTAGCGTTGATATTTATTCTAATAGTATTTCTATGGAGTTATATCTCACATGGGGATGTACCTAATAATACATTTTTAATCATTGGTGCGGTATTTGGGGCTTATATGGCTATGAATATTGGTGCAAATGATGTTGCAAACAATGTTGGTCCTGCTGTTGGTTCAAAAGCTTTGACTATATTTTGGGCAATTGTAATAGCGGCTATATTTGAAGCTAGTGGTGCATTTATAGCTGGTGGTGATGTTGTAAAAACAATCAAAAAAGGGATAATAGACCCAGCTTTGATTAGTGACCCTCAAATATTTATTTGGGCTATGACAGCTGCACTTTTAAGTGCTGCATTATGGCTTAACTTTGCTACATCAGTTGGTGCGCACCTGTTTCAACAACACACTCTATAGTTGGTGGTGTTATGGGGGCTGGTATTGCAGCTGCTGGTTTTGCAATAGTTGATTGGGGAACAATGGCAAAAATTGCATCTAGTTGGGTTATATCTCCTGTATTAGGTGGTGTTATAGCAGCTGCATTTTTATATTTTATAAAAAAGAATATTGTTTTTAAAGATGATATGATTACAAGTGCTAGAAAATTTGTACCTTACCTTATATCTATTATGGTTTGGGTTTTTGCGACATACTTGATGCTAAAGGGTGTTAAGAAGCTTGTAAAAGTTGATTTTATTACAGCTTTATTTATAGGACTTACTATTGCATCTGTTGTGTATTATTTTGTTAAACCTACGATTGAAAAAGCTACACAAAATCTAGATAATAGTAGAGTTAGTGTAAATACACTTTTTACTATACCTCTTATTTTTTCTACTGCATTACTTAGTTTTGCACATGGTGCAAATGATGTAGCAAATGCTATTGGACCACTTGCAGCTATAAATGATGCAATTATGGCTGGTGGAATATCTTCAAAAGTAGAAATTCCTTTTTGGATTATGGCCGTAGGTGCTATTGGTTTAACTCTT
Source organism: Campylobacterota bacterium (assembly GCA_034723795.1). GTDB lineage: Bacteria > Campylobacterota > Campylobacteria > Campylobacterales > Arcobacteraceae > JAIOSF01. Next base: position 2,099 of record JAYEPG010000130.1, on the reverse strand, counting down.
GGACTTGCTTTATATGGACCTAAGTTGATAAAAACAGTTGGAAATGAGATAACAGAACTAGACCAAATAAGAGCATTTTGTATCGCTATGGCAGCGGCTATTACTGTTATTATTGCATCACAGTTAGGGTTACCTGTTTCTTCAACACATATTGCTATTGGTGGTATATTTGGAGTTGGATTTTTAAGAGAAAAGTTAGAATCAAGTGAATCTAACTATATTAAATCAGTACGTGAAAAATTTAAAAAGAATAAAAAAGAGCTTGAGGATTTTGAAGACGAACTTAAAAAATTAGAGTCTTTAGAGAAAAAGAATAAACAAGTTTATGAAAGATTAGTTGAGTTATATAAACTCATAGAACTAAGACAAGAGTTATTAAAAGATGAAAAAAAGGATTTTAAAGATGCAAAAAAGATACAATATGTAAAAAGGGATGCTATGAAAAAAATAATTGCAGCATAGATAATAACAGTTCCAGCAGCAGCAATTTTAAGTGCTGGTATATTTTTCATGATTAAAGGTATCATGATAGGATAAAGGGGTAAATTATGAATATAAAATATGCAGGACCAAGAGCGACTATATCGCATCATGGAATAGAGTTTAAAGATGGAAAAGAGGATAAATATTTATATTTAATGATTGGTATTCAAATCCTTGTTGCTATTGATAAAGATTATGGTGAAAACAAATCTTACAGTTATGATTTAAATACACAAAGGTTAACAAATGATGAGATGATTACTATTATGAAAAAGTATGAACCAAACTTAGATATTGAGATGGAGAAAGAATCGGATGATTATAGTGAACATATTAGTGATGAGGTTCAAAAAGTTAAAGATAACAATACTTTAAGTTTAATAGAGAAACAAGTTTGGATAAGTAACCTTGAAGTTATGAGAGAGTACAGGATACAAAGAGCTAATAATAAAATATATTATATGCATTGTATTAAAAATATTAAAAATGTAGTAAAAAGAGAAAGTATTAAATGCATAAGTGCCCCTTTTTATGAAAAGTATTGGCATGTTTTACAAACCTTACAAGGTATGTTAGAGGAGGGTAGGGACTCTATAAAAACAAATTTAAGAGTTCAATCTGACGAAAATAATCAAATGATGGCAAAGCTATATATAGGGGTATAAAATGTTTAAAAAGTCATTTTATCCACTATTTTTATTAGCTATTGCATATTTACTATTTTCAAGCGATGATGCTAAAACTATTATTGCAGGGATTGCAATATTTTTAATTGGTATGGTTTTTATGGAAGATGGCTTTAAACTTTTTAGTGGTGGAATACTTGAAAGAGTTTTAGAAAAAAGTACAAAAACTGTTCCAAAAGTTATTGGAACAGTTTTATAGCTACAGCGATTGTTCAAAGTTCATCTTTACTTACTATTATAGTTATATCATTTTTAAGTGCTGAGCTTATCACATTAAGTGGTGCTATTGGTGTAATCTTTGGATCTAATATTGGTACAACTACTACGGCATGGATTGTTTCAGCTTGCAGATGTAGTAGATATTTTAAGTTCTAGTATTGGTGTTGGTTCAACTGACTATGCTATGAAGTTAGCTTTATTTCATACTATATTTAATATTATTGGAGTTTTAGCTGTATCACCTTTTACTGGAAAACTTGTAATTTTTCTAAAAGGTTTATTTGTAGAAGAAAAAGTAGATATATCACGAGCAAAATATTTAGATAGTATAGTAATTGAAGTACCTGAGGCTGCTATTAGTGCATTAAAAAAAGAGATTATACATCTTTATGATAACTCTACAGAGGTTTTATCTCATGCTTTATCTTTACATAGACATACTTTTATAGGTATGGGAGATGAGATTAGAAGTGCTGTTCAATCATCTGTTAAACAAATAGATGTGAATATCGATGAGTTTTACGATAAAAAGATAAAAGTTTTATATAGTGGAACCACTTGCAAATTCAATTACCTTCAAGTAACTAATTCTTAAATATAACCATTTTAAATTAAAAAAAATGATTATTATTTTTTATTTATAAATTTTATCCTAAATTTACCAAATCTACCTAAAAATCATATTTTTTCTCCATTCTTTATGGTTTGAGC
>JAYEPG010000129.1:0-1993 GCA_034723795.1 Campylobacterota bacterium | reverse complement strand
TGGCGTTACAAGTATTAGTGCAATAAGAATCTTAGATATATCTAAAAAATATTTGCCAAGTTCTTTTAATGTTTCTTTTTTCATAAAACAATTATACATCAATAGATTCTAAATGTCAATATAAAATAATCCATAAAAAAAGGTTTTGGACTAGGACTTAGTTTAGTTAAAAATAGTGTAGAACTACACGATGCAACTATAAAAATAGATTCAGTAAAAGGTGAAGGGACTATCGTAAAAGTAATTTTATAAGAGATTGCTTTTTTTATGTACTGTTTCATTTTCAATTTGTATACTTTCAGTACGAAATTTAACAAAGAGATAAAAAAGTTGTTACTCCTTTTTCAACTTTTAATATAATAATAAAAAAGCCCAAGAGAGGAACTCTTGGGCTTTTTTAATTTCAAGCTATTTGATGTTTAATACTATTATCTAAAGTCTTATTTGTAAAGGCATTTAAAGAGATACCAGCTTTTAATACTTCCTTATAAATCTTTTTATGTAATTGCGGTTCAATTCTTATATTAAATACACCTTTATAAACTTTCTGTGGCTCTCTTTGTAATTGTTTACAAGTTTCCAAATATTCATCTACACAGCTTTTAAAATTAGCTTCTAATTCATCTACATTCGTAGCCTCAAAAGTTACTAAATCATCTATCATTTCAATTTTACCAAAGAAGCATTTGTCTTCACTAGAATACTCAACACTTCCAATATAATCTTTATACTCTATAGTATTACTCATTACAGATTTCCTTTAATTTATTTTGTATTTGTTTTACTAAATAAATTTTTAATATATTACCTGGATGTGGTTTATGTAGGTTTATTAATAAAAGTTTTAATCATCCATAAAAAAAGAGGGTATTTCTGCCCTCTTTTGACCCATACTAAAAAAGTAACCATCTCTTTTAGTTTAGAGAAATCAATGTTGTCTTCAAAATTAGTATATGTAAATAAATCTTAATTATAAATTAAATTGTAGTATGAGTTCAAAAGTAAGAAAGTATAGTTTAAGTTTATTTAATGTAATATTTATCTGACCAAAGAGTTTTAACGAACCTTTTAATTAGAAGTAAAGAAGCTCTGCCTTAGGGTGGGGCTTTTTTGTTGCATGGAGTCAGATAGGGATTCTAATTAAAAGGAGTCCATGATGTTAGAAATAACACTCACTTTGGTCTCTCAACTCTTGTAATTTTCTTTAAGGAAGAGATAAAAGAGTGGTTAAGGTCACTTCGTTAGAACCTTGCTTGAAGAGGTGGATTGGTCTCCCCTCTTTAAGTTTACTTCAAATAATTAAAAAATCTCATCATATTAATTGGAAAGTTCAATTTAAGAAATGGTATCATATATTAGTTACAATGTCAATATAAATCATCCATAAAAAAAGTAAGGATTTTACTCCCTAGCTTTTTAAACTCTTTGGCTGTTTAAAAGTAATTAGTTTTTAAACAACAGCTGTTAACTTGACTTCAAAATAATTGTATATAAATAAATATTAATTATAAATTAAATTAAAGTATGAATTCCAAAGTAAAACTTAGGAACTAGATAATATTATTTATCACTCATAAATTCATAACCGCTATAAATTATTACAAGTAGTGTTGTTGTTAATGCGAGAGCAAGTGCAAGTGTTTCTATACTCATATTATAAATCCTTTAAATTATTTATTTTTTATAACCAACTAATTAATTAAACTAAGAGTTTTGGCAATAGCAAATGTTCCACCAGCTCCAACTGCTATACCATAAAAAGCTAATCTCCAAGCCTCGTAACTTTTCTTACCAAGTTCTAAATCAAATCTCTTCATATCTAATGCAATATCTTGTTTTAATTTTTCTATTTCTAATAATTCTTTTTCGAATTGTTCATTTGACATAGTCATATTAAATCCTCCTTAAGCATATCTGCAACAATTATATATAAATAAAATCAAAAAGTCAAATCCAAAATATCTCTTTTTTACCATAACTTTGTTATCATATG
>JAYEPG010000128.1:0-1996 GCA_034723795.1 Campylobacterota bacterium | reverse complement strand
AATGAATATACATAATGGATTTAATAAAGGATTGAAGATTAAAATAGTTGATTTTTACTTAGTAAATTATGGAAAATAATTTTTTAAATAAGGGTGTTTAGACCCCCAAATTTTTCATTAAATCACAATTGAAGAAAATATATTTTCTAGTATACCTTTAGTCTCTTCTCTAATATTATCTTCATCTTCAACATATAGCAAAGTTAATTGTTTTGAATATTCAAGTACATTTTTTAAGCTTTGTTGCATCATCTTTCCCTTAATTATCTACTGTGACAATTTTAATGAAAAGATGTGTTAAAAAAGTGTTCTTATATATTTTGTTATTTTGTAATTATATCTTTTAATTGAACATAACTATTTAAAATAGAAGCATTTATATAGTAAACATCAACAGCATCTTTTAAAATAAAAACGTGCTCTTTCCAATCAAATAAATCTTCAATAATAGCCACAATAAATTTTGATGTTATCTTAGTTCTTTTTAGTGTACTATAGTCAATACTATTTAATAACTCAACTAATGCATAGATTACTTTTGATAACTCTTCAAACTCACTAAACATATATAAAAATCTATTATATTTTTCTAAAATATTAATAATATCAGGAAGATTCTCTTCTAAATTTTCATTAAATAAGATATTTGATATAAGTGTGTCAAGATCATCCTCTAGTTCACTTAACTCTTCGGTATCAATACCTTCATCTTTATATAATTCTAAAAACTCTTTTGCAGTAACTTTTTTATGAGAATCATTATATGCATCCATTAACTCTTTGCTATGATCAATTTCATCCTCATCCTCATCTTCATCATTAAAATCGATAAAGTCATCTTCATCATCGAAGTCCATAAAATCATCATTATCTTCTTCTTTAAAAGATTTACTTTCCTGGAAATCTATAACATCATCTGTGTTTATATTATTATTTAATCTATTTGATTCTTTTGAACAGTAGTTATCTTTGAAGAACTTTTCTAATGACTCCTCTATCTCTAAGTAGTCATATGGTTTATAAATATATCTATATACATTTAATTTTAAAGCTTCATATCTGTATTTTTTATCATACAAAACAGTTACAGCAGTTATTTTTGGTTCTCTTCCACCTAATGATTTTATATCTTTTATAAGTTGTATACCGTCATACTCTTTTGAAGATATATCAATATATGCAATATCAATTTCATTTGATTTTATAACATCAATAGCATCTTTTTCATTATCACATTCAAAAAATATATACTCTATTTCATAATCTTTAAAATATTCCGCTGCATCTTGTTCAATCACCTTACTATTTAAAAGCCAACTGTCTACTAGTAATATTTTTATCATAATTTCTCTTTTTATTAATTAATTTTATCTTTTATTTGGGTATTTAAGAATAACTTTTCCATTTACACTATTTAGAACAATTTTTCTACTGTTTATTCCCTCAACATCTTTACCTACAATTTTTATACCATAATCACTCAAAATATCTTCTGCTATTTCAATATTTCTACTACCAACTTGACTACTAGTTAGACCACTTGGGCTTGAACCACCAAATACTTTAGCTATAATATTTTTTCTTTTACATCCAACTTGCTCCATAGCTTCTATAAGTTTTACTATACTTATATTTCCAAACTTTGGACTAGGAATCCCATCATTGTTCCATAAAGGAAGTAAGTAGTGGTTCATACCAGCTGTAAATGTTGATTGATCAACTAAACAAACAGCTACACATGAACCTAAAACTGTATGTATCTCTGTGGGTTCTGTTGCGACATAAAGTTGTGATGAGTGTATAAATTTTTTTTCAAATTCCATTTTTTACCTCAAAACTCCTGTCCCTCATCGAACAATAAATCATCATCTATAAACATAGATTCATCATTTGACTCTTTTGGAAGATTAAATTCAAATATTGTAAACTCATTTTCTTTTGATACTAGTTTAATTTTTCCATCTAAAAACTCAATAAAATCCCTTACTATTCCCAT
>JAYEPG010000127.1:0-2009 GCA_034723795.1 Campylobacterota bacterium | reverse complement strand
CAAATATTATTGCACCAAAACAAACACAAACAAAAACTACACCAACTAAAAAAACTCCAATTAAACCTGTAGTTGAAGATAGTTCAAATGATGAATGGGCAAGTTTTTAAAACTGTAAAATTTTATTTTCTTGATATTAATATTATATTTTTGTATAATCTTCTTGAAAACATTGAGTAACTCTGTTTAAGAAGTAGTTAGCTTAAACTATAGGGACACTTTAAAGAGGGTAGGGTTAGTAGCCTTACCCTTTTTTTATGATGGGTGGTATCTGAAAGTATAGAATAGTAAAGTTAGATTATAACTTCACCCTTTGGAGTTTCTCTTACTTTATCTATAGAAAAACATACATTTGCCATCTTTCTTGGAGTTTCATCTTTGTACTTATCTACAATTTTGCTTATTGTTTTTAACTCTTTTTTAGAAAATAAACTTTTATCAAACTCCTCTTCCATTTTTATAAAGTTTAGTTCTGTATATTTTGATTTATCTAAAATCTCAATATCTAAATGGTCTAAAAGTTCTTGGATGATATAAAGTCTGTCATCTTCATCATCTAAATCTTCATTGTTTATCATAATACCAAAAATATTACCTAATGTCATAGGTTCAGGATTTCTATTATCTTTTATATAAACCTCTCCGAATATCTTCTCATCATAGTTTTTTAGATGATTAAAATCTATTAAAAATAGTAAAACTGCAAGTTTTTTATCATTTAGATGTGATACTTTATTTTCTATCATATAAAGTATAGCATTTGCTATTTTAGTAATATCAAGTTTCAAATTATTTCCTTCTTTTTTTATTATTATTTTTTATTGTTTTTAAATATTTTTTTGCTGCTATCTCTTTTCCATCAATTAGAACATGAGTAGCTATTCCTCTTTGACATAACTCTTTTGTATCCATCCAAAAATCTTGACCTATTAACATATCTTTAAACTCTTGTTTTGTTAAAAAGTTATTTTCTAAAATAACATCTTTAAAAAAATCTCTTAAATGTTTTGTACTATGTTTATATCTTGATTTTATCTCTCCACCTTTTCCAGATATTCCTCCAGAATAATCGTGAAACATCAAGTCACTTCTAGGCGTTACAACTCTTTTATCACCCATACAAAAAGTTAATGCTCCCATAGAATATCCACAAGAATCAAGTATAGTAGTTGTACGTTTATGAAACTTATTTTTTATTATAGAATAAAATTGACTACCTTCGTTTACTAGTCCACCTCTTGAGTTTATTCTAAGTTCTAAAGTGTCAAATTGATCTGCATTCCATAGTTCATTAAATATTTCATGTAGTCCACGCTCTTTTTCCATAAATGAATCTATAAACAATCTATACTTTGTATAAGCAGGTTCTTTTTTATAAGTATTTGAACTTAACTTTACCTCTTTTATCTCTACTCTTGTTTTAAATAGTGTATGATGATTTGAGTTTAACTTCTCATCTTTTATATCTTTTTTTTGCATAATATATACTCCTTATGCTCTTTAATTAAAAATATTATAGCATAATATTTTTGCTATAATATTATAGCAATTTTTTATGCTATACTTTGAAAAAATATCAAAAAGGAAACTTTAAAAAAATGAAAAAATATATTTTAATATTGTTAGTTATATCCAATATAACAATGCTTAGTGCAAATGAAAATATAAGTGTTGAGTTAATTTGTTCTAAAACAAAAGATATAGTTATCAAGATAAATAGTGATAAATTAAATTTAACTAATGATGCTATACAAGACAATCTTGGTGGTTATGTAGATATACCTGCAACTAACTATTATATTAAAACAAATAATAAGTTATATCATTTAAATGGTGTTGTTGATAATTTAAATCAAGATAATATCAATCAATTTTCATCTATTATAAATACAAATTCAAAAAACTTAATAAATCCAAAACAACTATATAGTTTAAAAAATAATGAAGATTTAAAATTTATACAAAAAATAGACCTCGAATCAAATAATAATACTGAAAGTTTAAAAAAC
>JAYEPG010000126.1:0-10156 GCA_034723795.1 Campylobacterota bacterium | reverse complement strand
TTCAAATCCCTCCTCGTCCGCCACTTTTTAAAAAAATTAATCCAAAATTATACTTATAAATATCATATATCTACTACAATATATAACACCAATTTACACATCCATGAAAATTGTGGCATAATTCGAGAATAATAAATAGATAATAGCCAATAAGGGGTGATTAAATCCCTTATTGTTAATATTAATAAAACTATTACCATTTTTTGTTGCACTTTAAGTGTGAATTGGCGATAAATATTTTGTAAAAGTCAAGAATTGATGATTAACTTTTCAAATAATTCAAAAATTTATTAAAATTAGATATAATTAATTATGAGCTTTTAGATTTTTAAAGGTTTTTATGAAATAGGAGGAATAATATGGGAAAAATAATATCAATTGTATTTATATTTTGTATTAGTTTGTATGGGTCTTCTAGTGGTGTACTAAAGAATGAAGCTAATCTTGAAAAAATATCATGGCATACAGAACCAAATGAAAGCGAGCTTAACTGGAACTCTGCAGATAAATATTGTAATGAGTTATCAATAGATGGTGTTGATAAGTGGAGACTACCTACTATGAAAGAGTTGATTAATAAAAAAACAAAATTTAAAAAAACATACTCTGAATTTTATAGTTATTATTGGTCTTCAACTATTTATAAAAAAAATCCAGATTATGCATGGGTTGTAACAAATACAAAATATAAAGATTATCATAATAAAGAACTTAAAAATTTTGTAGGTTGTGTTACTAATAAAAGTGATGAACCAATAGAGATAGTAGAAAAAATAAAATTTGTTCAAAAAAAGATTGAAAAAGAGAAGATTGATTCTAAAGAAGTTGAGATAAAGAAAGTAGTTATTGAAAAAACTCCAAAAGTTGTTCCTTTAGAAATTCAAAAAATAGAACCTAAAAAAGATTTAGTAATAGCAGAATCAAAAATAGAACCAAAAGTAGAATCTAAAGTTGAAGATGAAGTAGGTACAGAAGAATCTGCTCTAGTTAGAAATATATTTTTAATAATAATAGTGCTATTGATACTTTAAATATTATTTGAACTACAATATAAAGGAATTTTAACCTATTTTTTAGTAAAATAGGTGATGAAAATTATATTATTAACACTATTTATTGTCTCTGGTTTGTTATCTTCTACTATTAACTTTAAAGAATTTAGATATTTAGCAGCACTTGATTTTGAACGAGAAAAGCAGGGTGTTTTAGAGATAAAAGAGAATTCTTTAGTTTTAAACTACTCTAAACCTGATATTGAAACTATATCTTATCTAAGCGATAAACTTATTATTTTAAAAGATGATACTTTAGTAGAGTATAGTTTTGAAGAGTATCCAAAAGCCGAGTATATGGGTCTAATATTAAAAGCTATTATAAAAGATGAATATGAATCTTTAGATGAACTTTTTGAGATAAAAAAAGAAGAAAAACTTGTATCTATGATTGCTAAACCAATAATTTACAACACTATTGTATCTATTGAAGTTTTTAAAAATAGTAAAGAGGTAAGTAAAATTATAATTAATATGATAAATAAAGATAAGATTACAATTGAAACTATTTACTAAACTTTCAAATTTTATAATATTTTTTATAGCGTTAGCTCTATTTTTTATATTTCAACCACATCAAAAAATATCTTTAGAGTTATCTTCAATGTTAACAGGAGAGGATAAAAAATATTATCAACTTTCAGAAAAATTAAGTTTTATAAAAACATTTCTAGTTGCCGTTGAGGGTTTTAGTAAAGAGGATTTAAAAAAATTACAAGAGATTAAAAAAGAGTTATCAGCACATAGTGAGATAACTATAAATAATCAACTTAACAATAAGAATTTTCAAGAATATAGAAAAACTTATAACATATATTTAAATGATTTAAAATATAAAAGTTCAAATGATATAGATACTCAAAAAGAGCTGAAAAATATATATATGCAGATGGTATCTTCCCCTTTTTATTTTAACTTAGATAAAGATGATCCACTTGGAATAATATCAAAACAAAGTAATAATAAAGATTTAAAAATAAAAAATGGAAACCTTACAATTGGTGAATATGGTTACTTAGGTGTATTTACAATTGAATCAAAGATTGATGAAAAATCTAGAATAAGAATATATAACGATATTCATGAGATATTGGGAAAATATGAAAATATAAAGTTTTTTAGTCCTATATTCTTTTATGTTGAAAATTCTAAAAAAATACAATCGGATGTATTTTTAATTATTATGTCATCTATGGTTCTATTGGGTATATTGTATATTATAATATTAAAAAATGTTTATCTTTTTTTAAATATTGCAACATCTTTAGCAACATCGGTAATTATAGGGCAGTTGATAGTCACATCAATCTATCCTACAGTTTCTGTTATTGCGTTGGTATTTAGTACCGCTATTACGTCTGTATCTATTGATTATATGTTTCATCATTATCTACATAACTATTACAATAAAAAGCAAGGGTTCAATAAGTCAGTTTTTTATGGTTTCTTAACAACTATAACTGCTTTTATATTGATGTCTTTTATCAACTTCCCTTTGATTGGGCAAATATCTATATTTAGTATAGTTTCTTTAAGTGTTGCATATATCCATTTTTCTTTTATATATCCTCACTTGGGTATTAAACACGTTGAGCCATATACAAAAGAGAATTATAAAAGTGCTTTTACAGTTAAAGGGTACAAGATACTTATATTTTCTATTGTTGTAATAATTGTATCAATATTTTACTCTAAAGTTGATTTTAATATTAAAAATTTAGATTATCAAAATAAAGATTTAATCCAAGCAGAAAACTTTTTTAAAACAAATCTAAATCAAAATAAGATGTCTGCAATTTTAATTACAGGAAATAGTTGTGATGATTTAATTGAAAATGCTAAGATTATTAAGTCTCTTGATTCTAAAGCATTATCACCTTTATCTATATTATTGTCACAATCTCAATATATACAAAAACAAGAGGAGATTAAAAATTTTGGTTTTGATAAGTTAAAAGACAATTTAAATCAATTTGATACTACAACTGGTTTTAAAGATGGTTATTTTAATAATAGTTATAGCAGTAGCCAGCTTTTACAAAACTACCCTAAATATACAATTGATATGTTAAAAAGTCTTGGTTTTGATTTAGTTTTAGATGATGGAAAATATATCTCGTATGCTATGGTTGACCCTAGTAAAGTAGATGATATTTTAAAGCTAGATTTTGTTAGAAATGCACAAAGTAAAATATTATTTGAAAACTCTTTAAAAAAAGTACATAATGAGTTTGTATTGTTTGGTGGATTAACATTGCTTCTTATTGTCTCTATCTTAGCTGTAGTGACAAGAAAAAGATTTTTACAGGCATTTACTTATATTTTATTTCCTGTATCTTTAATTCTTTGTTATAGTTGGTTTGTACCTTTAAATATTCTACATATGTTTATGACTTTTGTTATTTTAGCTATTGGTATTGATTATGGAATATATATGAATGAAGCAAAACTATCTCACAATACAACTTTGGCTATAATATTTTCTTTGGTAAGTACATTTGCAGGATTTGGAGTGTTGGTAATAAGTGATATTAACTCACTATTTTCTATTGGAATCACAGCTATTATTGGAATAATGGGGATACTGTTTTTACTATTGTTTCAAAAGAGAGTTAAGGGTAAAAAGTAGGTTTAAATAGATTATAAATATTTTATTTACAATCTATTGTAAATCCCCATCTTGTTAGTGGCTCTTTTCCAGTACAGTTAGGTAATACTTTAACTGTTACTTGTGAAGTATATCCAGAAGTATTAAGGTTAATGTTTCTCCAGTAAGAAGTACCGACACAACCAGAATTAAATATTATTTCATTTTCATACTCAACAATGATTATATCATTTACAGAATACGTTTGATAGTTTAATCTAATTTGCTTAGAGTTTCCAATATTTACTTTAAATATTTCTGGTCTATTTCCACCTGCTTTTGCAATTTAATTACACTGTAATAATTTATCATGTACTACACTATCTTCAAAACTATATTTTAATTGACCGTAAGGTTTAGATACTGAACCCCACTGTGCATTAACAAATGAAACTATGATAAATAAGTGTATTAATATTTTATTCATAATTATAATCTATAATGGTAAAACACCACCACCATCACTTTGTAGTATTTCATTGATTGACATTCTATACCCCTTTATTTATTAACTTTACAATTGAATATTATTTGTCTTTTATTATATCTAATAATTTATCAAAAGTTATAATTTTACCTTAATTTATTTTCTTTAGTAAGTACATTTGCAGATAACCATAAACAAATTTGGATTAAAATACTTTATAAGGAAATATTCTTTATAACTGGTAGATTTTTATTAAATATCTCTACAATTTTTATATATTCATCATATATTTTATATATAATTGTATATCCTCTAAATATCATATCTCTTACATTTTCATCATTATGATAGTTTGATTTTCTATATTTATAAGGCATATTTAAAATACCATTAATTTTTTTCTTTAAATCTTTTACAAATTTTATAGATGCTTGTTGTTTATCTTTTTTAATAGTTAAGGCTATATTTCTTACTTGAACTTTATATTCTTTTGATTCTATAATTTTCAAGATTCGAGTTCTTTAATAAGTTCATCCATTGATTCATCAAAATCATACATTTTCATTTTACCACTATCTATATCTTCTATAGTTTTGGATATATGTTTTTTTCTTTCATAAAAATATGGATCCATAGATAGCATAGGGTCTTCAATATTTTTATTTAGTTGTTTTGTTAACTCTATTCTATCCTCTATTGACAGTTCGTATGCACTTTGTAGTATTTCATTGATTGACATCCCATACCCCTTTATATTTTATTATATCTAATAATTTATCAAAAAGTTATAATTTTATTAATATCAGACTTATTGATAATTTTACCTTAATTTATTTCTTTAGTAAGTACATTTGCAGATAACCATAAACAAATTAGGGTTTATTTAGTAAACCCCAATTTATCTTTTTATTAAATTATTTTAATATGGTAAAGATGATGTTGCTCCAACATTAGAATTGTTTTGATTAAGAGCAAGTTTACTTATTCTACAAACATCACCTTTTTTAATATCACCTTCAATAACTTGACCATATGATACTTTTGGTAAAGACCTTGTAATTCGTATTTTACCAGTTTGGATTTCATCATAGCCTAAAAACTCTTTTGTATAGTCATCATAAATCTTTTCACCTAAATTAAATACATCATAAACTGTACCCTCTTTTAGATTTTGGCTAATAATTACACTACCATTTCTTGAAATTTTTGCAATTTTTAATGGATATATATTTTCAATAATTTCATAAGTAATATCTTTAGCAATTTTATTTAATACATTTTGAAAAACTTGTTCATCGCTATTTCCAGTTGGAACAAAATCTATTGTTGTTGTATTTGACCATTTAATCTGTTTAGTTGCCATTGCAATGATTTTATATTGTATTGTTGCAAATGCTTGTAAATCACTGATTTCTTGACCTGTTAAACTACTAATAGAAGAATTATTTGCTACCTTAAAATCTGAAATTGTTGATACAACTAAATAATCTGTACCTAAAACATTTCCTAGTTTTAATATCTCATCTTTATGTGCATCTTTTGATAAAATAATATCTTTTTCACTTTGAAATGCTCTATTATTTGCTCTATCTAAAACAGAAAATTTTCTTGTTTGTGTAATAGAACTAATTATCTCTTGCGTTAGTCTTTGACTAATTTCATATGATGTTTTACTTCTATTTAAAACTTGAAAGTTAATATTGTTTGAATAAGATGGTACCACAACTAACTTTCTTCTTTTATGTGCACTATGACCTGGTGTTTTATACTTTATAATTGTAACCGTGATAGTTGCATCCCAACCGTTACTATCTTCTGATCTATCAATACTTTGAATATCATAAGTATCAATAGTCCCTTTAGTAATAGCAACAACTGCATTTTTAACTTCAGATGCCATTGAAGCACCAAAATTTTCGTCACCATTAGTTTCAACTGAGTATTCTTTCATTAGTTGCTTCATACTTTTAACAGATGCTATATTTACACCCTGTGTTTGTTGAATAGCTTGAATTAAGGCTTCAGTAATGGCTGCTTTTTTTGTTATACCATAACCTGTTGCTTCTTTTTGTATTTTTACAGTTGTAGATTCAGCAAAAACTGAACCTACAAATAAGCTGATAATTAATAGAATTTTTTTCATATAAAACTCCTAAAAGTCATTTGTATCCATAACATCAAGACCTGTTCTTACCTCTTCTTGAGATGTTATTTTTACATTTTCTTTTTTTGCAACTTTAGGTTTATTTGAAGATTTCCAATTTTTAATTTGTGATGCTTGTTGCGAACCAGCATAAGACCATAATCTAATTGCTCCAATAGCTTCATTTCCATTTTTAAGTTTAACTCTCCATTTTTTAACAGTTGTTACACCTTGAAGTTTGGCTTTAGCTCTTTTTTTAGTATGCTCTTGGGCAATATCAACTAGTCTTTCTATATCATCATCCAAAATATCTCCAGTTTCACCATCTTTAAGAACAGCTTCTTCTGAAACAGCTGATATAGTTCTACTTTCAGTTGCTGTCATTTTTGCTGACAAAAATTCTACTATTTGAGTATCTGCTAACATCATTGCTGTTTTTTGTGCAGACTCTCTTCTTCTTTCAAGTTTCACTTCTCTTTTACCTGTATAGTTATGAGACCATTGTGCATAAGAGATAACTGCTGGTGTACCATCTTCTAGGAAAATAACTCTTGGACCAAAAGTACTAAGTAATGAATTGTTATCTTTAGGTATAAATACTTTTACACTATTCCCAGTTTTTTTAGTTAAAAGTGGTAATTTTCTTTTTGTAATATCAGATGCTAATTGTTTTAATTTTTCAGAATAAACAATAACTACACCTAAGCTATATCCACCACTTTTAGTTTTACCTTCAATTGTTTGAATAGGTAAAACTCCTGCAAGTGAACCCATAGATTTACTCATCATTTTTTTGCTAAAGTTATCTTGAAATGTTTTCTTTCTTTGATCTCTTGGTACCGAATTATATTCAGATGGATCTATACCTAAATCTTCAAGAGCTTTATCTAATTGAGCACCTACCAAAGTTTGTAGTTTTGTAAATATTTCGCCAAATTTAGAATGAATTTTTGGATCATCTTTTATATCTCTTGCATTATCAGATTGGTTATCATAGAATTTTTGAATTGTTTCTGTTTCCATTTTTTGATATAAAAATTTTACAAACTCTTTTTGTGCTTTTAACATAGCTTTTTCATATGCTATTGTTCTGTATTTTGCCCATTGTGAATTTGTTGGTCCTACAGGAATTGTTGATGTAGCATAGAAATATATTTTACCTTTTGATAATTCACCAAATACAATATTCTTTTTATTTGCATATTGTTCAATATTTTGTTCTACTAAATCTCTTGAAGATACAGTTGGAATACTATCCTGATTTACAACTTTTGCATCAATAGGTTCAGTAGGAGCTGTATTCGCATATCCATAAACTGTTGAAATACCAATTGTTAGTAATAATTTTAATAATATATTATTTTTCATTTTTTCCCTTCCTTTGTTACCAAGTAACAGTTTGGTTGCTACCAAGTTTTTCTACAATCTCTTCTGATTCCCAAACTGAATAACCACCAATAAGATCAGTTAATGTTAATTGAAACCAATATTCTACAAGTTGTTTATCATCAGCAGTTCTTGCAGTTCTTTGTAGAATTTTACCACTTAAAGACATATTTGCAACATCTAATTGACCAGTTTTAGCAATAGTACTTTGTCTAAACTCTTTATTGTTTTTTAATTTTCTTGTCTCGAAAATCATACTATCAGTACTTTTCCCACCATAACTCATTGAGTTTATAATATACGCTTGTCTAGAGTTAAGAATAGCTATTCTGATTTTTTTAATTAACATATCCGTATCAATTCTTTGAGTAGTATCGTTTATCATTCTTCCCATCATAATTTTGTTTTTTGTTCCATCTCTTTTAGTTAATGCACCACTTCTTAGTAAGCTTTCAACAGCTAAACTTGCAGCTTTTTCAAAATCTTTTCTATCAATTCCCATAGTAAGTGCAGTTTTTTGTGTTGAAGTTCCACCTAAATACTGTGGTTGTGTAGTACACCCCGTAAATGCAAAAGTAGTTGCAGTTATTAACACTAATGTTAATTTTTGTCTAATGTTCATTTTTTATCCTTAGTTATTTGTGTATGATTTATGATAACTGTTTTTTCGTAAGTCATCGTTGCTATTTGGTTCTTGAATTAAGATTTGAAAATCTTTTATTCTCATTGAAGGAGATATTCCATGAATCGTAAGTCCTCTTTGTGATTGTATCTCTACAACTACCCACTTTGATAGTATAGATTTTTCAACAAAGTTATTCTTATCCATCCAGTTGATTTTATAAGCAACTGTTTTATCAAAACTAGAGTAGTTTCTAAATCTAGCTTCAACTTCCATAAGTCCATCTTCTCTGTTTACATAATTAACAGTTTGAAACTCAAGCCAGTTATCCATAGAACCATTTTCCATTATTACATGTGGGTCTGTGACTTTACTGTTTATTGATGGTTGATTTTGAGTACAACCTGTAAAAAACAGTATTAGCCCTAAAGCTAATATTGATTTTATATATTTCATATTTTAACCTTTTCTAAATATAGTTTTATGAACTTTTACATTCTTTTTAGATTCTGATTTTATATAAATTAATGCATTTGAATTTTGTGGTATTGTAATAGATGATATAATTTTACCATTGTTATCTCTAATTACAACTGGTTTATTATTTAATTCAACTCTTACACTGTGAAAATTCTTTGGTAATGCAGTCCAGCTTCTAACATCAGCTTTGTTTGTAAGACCTTGGTATGCAGCCATTGCAATTCCACCCCAAAAACCAACATTCTTTTTTACTTGGTATTGAGCAATTGTTTTAACTGTAAGACTCATAATAGCTTCAGTTACAATACTTGGGAATTTTTTCTTGAACTCTGTTTTAATAACATTATCCATATTTGTAATCATAGTAGTTTTCGCACCATTAACTTCTAAAAATGGAAATGATTCATTTCTTTCTTTAATTTGAGGTAATGCTATACCTGTATAAGCTACTTTGCTAGTAACTAAAAACAGTGGTATGTCAAATCTCATCTCATCTTGCATCATACCTTTACCATTTTCATAAATAATCCAAGCATAGCTTTTAGAGTCTTTATTTACAGAAGATGCTAGTTGTTCACTTAATTCAAAGTCACTTTTAAATTGTTCATTTTTAGGATCCATTAACATAGCTTCTTTAAATAAATCTCTAGCTTTCGTAGTATCTCCATCAAGTAAAAAGAATAATCCACTAGAGTAAGTTGTAAAAGGGTTTATAAAATCTGGATATGCTTCAAAGTTATTAAGAACATTTCCATATTTTTTATATACAACGCTAGCTGCTTTTGTATCTTGTTTTTTACCTTTGTTTTTTTCTGCTTTTGCTGCAATATCTTTTTCAAAGTGATCTTTTGCTCTTCTTTGTCTATCTAAAGCACGATTAAATTCAATTCTTGCATTAGAGAAGTCGTTTAAACCAATAAAGTTATAACCTTTATATGTATTTAGCATAACTTTTTCATAAACATTACCTTCATATTCGTTTACATTGTTATTTACTAAAACACTTTTAGTACCTTCTCCAATGTTTCCAGCGATACTATCTTTATCTACTTCCTCTTTATAGATTAATTCTGCATCATCAAATAGAGCATTACTTTTATTATAATCTAAACAATTTCTTGCCATTGATCCACCTTGGATACCCCAAAGTATTACATCATCTTTATCTTCAATTTTTTCATCAAAGAATTTGTAATCACATTTTCCACTACTTAAATCTTCATCAAACTTTTTTAATGATCCTCCATGCCCAGTTACAGCTGCACATCCTGAAAATAATAGTAAAGATGATGCAATTAAACTACTTGCGATAAACTGTTTTGTCATATTTGTTTTCCTTTTTTTGATATTATATCTCATTAATATTAATCATAGGGTTAAATTGTTTAAATAATTAATT
>JAYEPG010000125.1:0-10165 GCA_034723795.1 Campylobacterota bacterium | reverse complement strand
ACTATCTCTTCTTTTTCTGAATCTTTTGTTAATGTTTTAGATTTTACTATCTCTTCTTTTGTAGTTGTTTTTTCATTTTTATCTGAATCTTTTGCTTTTGAAACAACCATATCTACAAGTTTTTCAACCATATCTTTTGTTTGTTGTTTTGGTATATTTTTTTCACTATCAACTTTTACAATTTTTTCTGATTTTGTGTTAATAGAAGATGTTTTTTCTTTTGGATTTTCTGAAGATTTTTCTTCTGTTTTTGAGGTAGTTTTTACTTCGCTTAATAACGAATCAAATAATGATGGAGTAGATTTATCATTTTTTGTATTAGTAGGAGTATTTGTATCTATACTGTTCTGCTTTATAGAAGCAGAACTTTTAAGAGTAGTTATTTTTTTATTAATATCTAATAGTTCCATACTCATTTTAAACCTACATTTTTATAATATCTAAAGTCTTTGTATCCATATCTTTTTGTGTTTTAAATGATGATACATTCGCTTCATAAGATCTCATAGCTTCAATAAGATTAACCATCTCAGTAACTGGATTTATATTTGGGTAAGCAACATAACCCTTTTCATTTGCATCTGGATGCTCTGGTTCATACTTTAATACAGGTTCATCTTTAGAATCAAGTATCTCTTTTACACCAACACCTCTAAGTGAAAGTGGATCTATTTTAGAATCATTATTACCATCTTTTGCTTTTTTATTAGCATCCAATAACACTTCTTGGAATATAACATTTTGTTTTTTATATGGTCCACCCTCTGTAGAGTGTGTTGTCTGTGCATTTGCTATATTTGCACTTACTATATTTATTCTTGTTCTTTGTGCACTCATACCTGATGTTGCAACATTATATCCATCAAAAAAACCCATTGTATCCCCTTTAATTTATATAAATATTTTAATATTTATATTTGCATTGCCATTACTTGTTTATAAGCACCTAACGCTTTATTTTTAACTTCTAGCCCTAGTTTTAAACTTAACTCAGCTTCTTCTATTTTTCGTACTGCTTCTTGAAGGTTTTCAACCTTACCTGTTGCAATATCATTCATAGCATTGTATGCACTAACTTGAGTGTTATTTACTTCATTTAATGATTCTTTTAAAATATTTGAAAATGAATCATTATCTTGTCCATTACTAAACTGTTTGTTTTGTTCAAAACCTGTTCCAGTTTCATTTATTTTTGATAAATCATTTCTATCTAGATTTGTAAATGAATTTGTAATATCTGTTAATTTCATAATTTAATCCTTTTAAATTTTATTGTTTTTCATACTTTGAACTGAAGCTTCTTGAATAGCTAAATCATTAACAAGTGATTCTAATTTGCTTGATGCCTCTTCAAACTCTACTGAATCTTGTTCATTGTCTAAGTTTACTAAAGATATAGTCATTGATAACATAATATTAGCAATACCTTTAAAAGCAGTAGTTACAATTATAACTCCAAGTATCATTTCAAATGGGCTATATACATTTGAATTTAATACAAAAAAAATCAATGTTGCAAAAAATGAAGCAGCCACATAAGTATCTAATAAACGACTAGTAATAATTTTCTTAGAAAAATTTTCAACTATCATCTTAATCTACCTTATCTCAATAATCAACTTATCTACAATTAAACTTAACTGTTTTGATACAATCTCGTACTTAAACTCTTTTACAAAAAGCTTTCTTAACCTACCCGTAGTAGATATACACTTAGCTTCTGTTATATTTCCTATATATTCTACCATAAATTTACTATTAAGTTTGTTTTTTTTAGCTAAATTAACGATAGATTTAGTAATAACCTCTCCTGTTTCATATTTTAATGTATTATTAAAACAAATTAGAAGCTTCTCTTTTTTCATACTTATCATTTTTAGTAGTGCATAGGCATCTGTTAAAGCACTTGGATCTGTTGTAGTAATTGCCAATATATTATCAGTCAGTTCTAAAAATTCTTGTACATATTCATTAATACCAGCACCAGTATCAATTAATAAAAAATCATATTTATTTAAAGATATTATTTCATCAACAATTCTAGAAAAAACAATACTACTATTTATTGAAGAGTATTGATACCCACTTTTTCCTGCAATCAACGATATATTTTTATATTTAGTATCACAAACTATATCTTCAAGTCGTGCTGAGCCATCCATATAATCATAAAAGGTTTTTTGAGGTTTAACATCAAACAATACTTGCATATTCGCTAAACCTATATCAGCATCCAAAACAGCAATTTTTTTCCCTTTTTGGGATAATAAATATGAAATATTTGCTGTTATTGTCGACTTTCCTACTCCGCCTTTTCCAGATGTTATTGCTATAACTTTTGTTTTTGATGAAGAGTGGAGTCTCTTTGTTAATGACACAAGCTTATTTGCTTGGTCGGATATATGATTAAACAAGTCTATATCTTAACTGATTGTTTATTCATAAAACACTCAATAAGATAATCACTACTTGCTTCTATTAAATCATCAGGTACATTTTGTCCTATTGATAAATAGCAAATTGATTTCTTTGTTTTATGTGCAAATGAGATTAAATTTCCAAAACTAATAGTTTCATCCAATTTAGTAAAAATTAAATTATCAATATTTAATGTTGAGTAACTATTATATATCTCATATAAGTCATTAGTTTTTACATTTGCTGGCATTACTAGCATTTTTTCTATAGGTATCTCTTTTAGATGCTGTTGGTATTGGTTTATTAAATCTATTTTATCAACATCGTATTGACTACCACCTGCTGTATCTATTAAAATATAGTGACAATCTCCTAGTCTTGTTATTGCTTCATTTAACTCTTCTGGTTTTTTTACAATTTCTAATGGCAACCTCATAATATTTGCATAAGCTTTAAGCTGTTCAACTGCACCTACTCTAAAAGAGTCAAGTGTTACAACTCCAACCTTATAATTTGTTCCTAATTTATATGCATAACGAGCTGCTAATTTAGCTATTGTAGTTGTTTTTCCAACACCAGTTGGACCAACAAACATCATTATTTTTCTTTGATGTACACGCAAAGGTATCTCGTGTTTAACTGCAACTATTCTTCTTAAAATTAATTTAAAAAAGTTACGAATTTTTTCTGGGTTTGTTCTCATTGAAACAGGTAGTTGCTCTATAGTCTTTTTTAAAATACTGTATGTCATCTCTGGATCAAAATCATTATCTTCAAAAAGGTTGTAAACCTCAGTAAATTCAGGAGGAATGGTTAAGTCATATAATTGACTTTTAGGTTCCCATAATATTCTTTGTACTTGAGATAATGATTCTTGCATTTGATCAATTTGAGTTTTAAAATCATAAAATTGCGCAGATTCAGTATTGTTGTTGTTATTTTTATATACTATATTTTCACTAGGAATATCTTTATGCTTATCATATTCCTCTTCAAGTGCAACAACAATCTCATACATATTTACACTGTTTTTACCTTTTGAAGATACTTTTTTAGTTGATATTACAACTGCATCTGAACCACATTCTTGTTGTGCATTTTGTAAAGCTTTTGTAGGTGTTTCACCTAGAAATGACAACATTTTCATTTTACTTTATGCCCTTATAAATTTTTTCTACTGTTCCATCTGCATTTTTTATTCTTATGTACTTAGATGTTTCTTTTAAAACTTCTCCATCTTTCTCTATCTCTAAAAAACCAAAGTTAAATTTTATTTTTTTAGTTGAAGCAACAAATAAATTTTTCTTACAAATCACTTTATTTTTACGAATATAATGTTTTGCTCTATATTTATTAGATTGTAACTCTTCTAAAGTTAGGTATTCTTTACATCTTATATTATATATTTTTCTATTTAAATCATTATACTCTACAATCTTATAATGTTTATCTAGTATTTGCTCTTTAAAATTAATACTTTTAATTGTAACAGGAACCATTTCTGGTTGAGCAGCAAAACTATTTGTAATCAATGATAATATTATCAATAATTTATATTTCACTATGCCATCACCTCAATCAATGAACCACCATTTATTCTAGTTATATCATCAATAATATCTTTATACATTTGTCTAACTGGTAAAACAATCGAAGCTAACTTACCATTTAAATAATATAATTCTTTTAATTTTGCCTCAAGATCATCAATGCTATCTTTATATATAGATATATCAACACCAGCATGAAACTCTTTTGCTAACTCTTCATTTAACTGTTTTTTATAAGATGAAAGCATCTCCATTGAATCTAACTTTTGGCTATTTCGCTCAAGAAGAGACTCATGATTTGCAGATCTTACATCTGAAATATCCAAATCTATATCATCTTTTAGTTTTTTTGTTAATTGTTGTAATTTATTTAATATTGTATTTATCATGATTTATTCTCACTTAAAAATTTAAATAACATATCACTTATCCCCATACTTCCAGAAGACTTTTGTGATAATGCATCTGTATACATACCTTTTACAATTTCGGAACCTGTTCCTTCACCTGCCATCTTTGATGACTTTAGTGATGTCTCTAAAAGCTGATTCATGAAAAATGCTTCAAAATTATTACATACATCACGTAATGCAGTATCATCTTTAATATTTCCATCTTTTACATTGTCAAATTTATTTGGTTTTATATTTTTTATATCTAAAAATTGATTATTAATTTCCATATTATACCCTTTATTCTTCAATTCTATCAAAGAAGTTTTCTTCTTTTGCCATAGAATTATTATTTTGACTAGATGCTGTAAATCTTAATTCAACTCTTCTATTTTCAAAAGCATCATCACTCTTTGGTCTATACGATCCAAACGCTGCAACTTTTAATGTTGCAGGATCAACTTGATTTTTAATTAACTCTTTTATTACTGATATAGCTCTTAAAGCTGATAAATCCCAAGAATCTCTTGGTATCCCATCACCTCTTAAGTAGTTTGTACCTGTATGTCCCATAACTTCAATATCAAAATCCTGAGTCATAGTTCTTAAAACTCTTGCAACTTTTGATATAAATCTTTTTGCATTTGCATTATCTAGCCTGTACTGACCCTCTTCAAACATTAATGATGACGGAATATCAAGAGTAAATTCATTGTTACCCTTCATGGTCATATCAACTTTTTGATTCTCTTTATCACTAGTATCATTAAACTCTTGAGTAACCTCTTCAATTAACTGTGCAACATCCGCAGCATCACTTTGAGCTCCCTGATCATCTTCACTTCCAGCTTCACTATGATCTGCGTGATACTGGGATTGAGATTCTTTTTCAGCTTCTGCTGTATCCATAGCACCTTCTAAGAACCCCATACTTCTTCTCATAACTTCAAAGTATTCTTCTACTTTTTTCTTATCCATTGTCGCCATTGACAATAGTAAAATAAAAAAACAAAGTAATAACGACATAAGGTCACCAAATTGAACTAACCAGCCTGGTAAACACTTAGGACAATCAGGACACTTTTTTTCTGCCATTGTTTACTCTTCTACTGATGGCATTATAGCCCCTAGTTTCATTTTTATATTACCTATTGATTCCTCAGCTGCAATCATATGTGCACCTTGAATAATAATTTGACAAGCAATCATCTCTTTTGCATGTTTTTGCTCTAACTTATTTTCAAAAATACCAGCAAAACCTGTACCAATTAATGCACCATACATTGTAGTTAAAAGAGCAACCGCCATAGCAGGTCCAACAGCTGAAGGATCAGAAAGATTAGCAAGCATTGCAACAAGCCCTACAAGTGTACCAATCATACCCATAGCACCAGCATTACCTCCAATAGTACCAAAAACAGATATTTGAGTTTTATGTCTTATCTCCATATGCTCTAACTTTATCTCTAATAAATTTTCTAAAACATCTGGTTTTGTATTATCAACTAATAAGTTCATTGCCTCTTTAAAAAATGGATTTGACTCTTGCTGTATTTTTGTCTCCACAGACATTACACCATTTTTTTTAATATCAGTAGCATATATAATTAACTTTTCGATTAATTCAGGTACAGGTTCAACTTTAACTTCATTCATGGCAATACCAACACTTTTACCAAAGTTTTTCATTGTATCACCTTCAAAAGAACCAATAACTGTAGCGGCTGTTCCACCAAAAACAATTATTACTGAAGGAATATCAATATATGCTCCAAACCCTGCACCACCTAATACAATAGCTAATGCAACAAGTCCCCATACTCCTGCCAATCCACCTGCGGTTGTTTTATCCATTTTTTCTCATTTACATTAATTTATGTTCGCCGATATGTTTAATTTTTACACCAAACTTACCATCTACTATTACAGCTTCACCATCTCCAACTACTACACCATTTACTAAAATATCCAATGGCTCATTTGTCATTTGACTTAACTCTATAATCTCACCAATATCCCAACTAATTACATCTTTTAAAAGACATACTTTACTTCCAAGTCTTACACTTAGCCTTAGTTTAATATCGAATAATAATCTTAAATTATCAACTGAATCCTCACCTAATATTGATGATAAAACTGATGGAGCCGCAGAACTTTGGATACTTGTATCTTCTGAATTATTAGTAGTTACACTAAGTGGCTGATCACTAGATAATAGTTCGACAAATGGTAAACTATCTTTATCAAATGCTACATAAATTATTATATTCTCATCATTTAATAAAAGTGTAAATTTATATATATTATCAGTATGAGATTCTTCATCACACTGGATTATACTACTATCACCTAAAGAAAATTTCATACCTGATACGTCATCAAACCCTTGAGCATTTACACTTGTTGATATACTTCCACATATAGTTGAAACTATCTCTTTAACTGCATCTGCAATCTCATCATCAATAGCATCTTTTAAATCAGTGATACCACCTAGCATTAGATATTCGAACTTTGTTCCAGCAGCAGTTGGTACATAGAATTTCCACTTTGAATTTAAACCTGAAAATTCAAAATTTGATTCAACTTTTATGCACTGTTCACTACTAAAATCACCAACACTAACAAGTGATGTTTCATCAACATTTCCTGATACAGAGAGTAGACTCTCTAATGTACTAACAATTTCACTTTTAATTATATTTGATAAATCTGATGCCAATTTTTAGTCCTAACTATTTTGTGTATCTTTGTATGCATCCATTAAACTTTTCTTTAATCTAAACATATCTTCTGTTGGGTATTGGTATTCTTGATTACCTTTTGTTATTCGAACAAAAAACTCATTTGTATCTTCGTTATATCCAAATTTTACATTGTCAAGAATTGTTTCATTGTTAGTTGGAATATCTTTATTAAGTAGATTCTTGTATTTTTCATCAGGATCTACTTTCGTTTTTTGGTCTGCTTCTTGTATTTTAGAGATTTTTGATACATAATCAACTTGTGCTTGTTCCATCATCTCAAGTCTTCCTATTTGCATGGTATCCTCCTATTATTTTACAATTTACTTAATTATATCATAATATTTATAAAGTTTCTAAAAACTCATCAAAGTTTACCAATTTAAAGTCTACTAGTTTCCCTTTTAATTTATATTTAAAATATTGAGGTGCTGTATTTAGTTTTAAATCCTGAATAAGTTTAACACCATTTAAAAACATTGCATCTTTATCTTTATAAATAAATTCTATTTCACTTAAGATTACATATGCTAATTCACTTTGATTTGATGCCAGTAATGCTGCTATTAATATATAAAATGAATCAATACTTTCTAAATCATATTTTTTTTGTACATATTCAATAAGTTTAATTGATTCTTTTGGATTATCTTTATATAGTTCAACAATAGCTTTCATTCTTAAGTAACTAGGGCTTAGTTCATTATCTATATTAAAATCTGTTCTATAAAATATACCTAAAGCTCTTAATGTATCTAAATAATAATCAGTTATAGCCAATGAGCCTTTTAAAAAATTGTTATTATAAATCTTTGGTAATTCATCTTGTAACCTTGAAATATACAAATAATCATTTTCATCTTTTTTTCTAGATACTAATATCAATAGTTTTACAAATGGATCTTTACTAAATTCAACTAATAATGGTTCAGTATCATTAATACCACTTTTTTCAACATTTTCTAAAAAATATAATGCTCTAAAAAATATTGATTTTTTCTGTAACGTTGTTAAATCTTTTTTGTCAAGTTTAATTGATGGATGTTCAAATATTTTATATAAGTATTTTGCCAAATATTTATAAGAACCATTTTTCGACAATATATTTTTAACCATAAACTCTTTTTCAGTCTTGTTTATAGAAAAATTCATCTTCTTTGCTGTAAGTATTGTCATAACCGAATAAAGCTTATTACCATGCTCTAAACTATATGCTTTTTTGAAATTTTTATATGCTTTGTTGTAGTTATATACTTGTGCGTATGCTAAGCCAAGATTATAATACTCGTATGGATTTGTATCATATTTTAAATCAATCATCTCTTGTAAAACTTGTACACGTTGTATTGGATCTAGTTTTATAACTTTTAAAAAGTCTGCGTTATATTTCACCATCATATTCAATTCATTTATACTGTTTTTATCTTTTATTATAAAACTTTTAATCGAATCAGTATCAATTTTACTATAATCCTCAAATATAAATGGTGCAAAATAATAAACAAAATCTAATTTTCTATCCAATGAAAAGTTTGTGATTTTATCAAAATACTCTTTTGAACTATACTTATTTTTATTAAAAAACAGTTCAATTTTCAAAGTTTTATGTGATCT
The DNA here is from genome assembly GCA_034723795.1 of Campylobacterota bacterium. GTDB lineage: Bacteria > Campylobacterota > Campylobacteria > Campylobacterales > Arcobacteraceae > JAIOSF01. Next base: position 1,444 of record JAYEPG010000125.1, on the reverse strand, counting down.
AAATATTTTTTTTCTCTCTTCAATTTTAATAATATCTTCTGATAAATTTGCTAAATCGTTTGAAATAATATCTCTATAAGTTTTAAACCACAAAATATCATTTTTGTTATTATCACCTTTAGCATTTTCATATGCCATATTTAAATTCATTTTAGCATCTGAATAGTTTCTTAATTTAATATTTAATAATGCTTCTTTTAACTTAGATGGATTTTCACTCTCTTTCAATAAATTCAAGGCATACTTATATCTTTTTTGAAGAATAAGTGTATCTACAACTAGCATCTTTTCATGCTCTGTTAATCTTTTTGCTTTTGCACTAATTTTTGTTATTTCATTTATATATTTTTTATCTTTAGTTATTTTATATAAATAATATGCAGCACTAAAATATGAATATTTATCTTGAAATTGTAACTCTTTTAGATTATACAGCTTTTTTAAATATAGGTATGAATTTTTTTCTGAATTTAACTTATAGTAAGCTATACCGATATTTAAAAAAGATGCTATTTTTAATATTTTTGATGATTCTTTAAAAAGAGGAATTGCTTTTAAATACTCTTCTTGTTCAAGATATAATACAGCCGTATTAAACTTTATTATAAGCTCACGTTTTTCTTGTAAGCTTGTTAAATTTTCATGTTCAAATAATATTTGTGGTTGTGACTCAATTACTTTATCCTCTTTAGCATTTAAAACTAAAGGCAATAAAATAATAAGAGATAATAATAAACTTCTAAAAGTCATCTTACTGTATTGAACCTACAGATGAATACAACTCCTCAACTCTAGCCTGAAGAAGTTTATTTTTATGTTCTAGTTCAGTGTTTTTAAGTTTTAACTCCTGAAAATCAGATCTTGTAGATTTTAAACTTTCTTGAGAGTCACCAATTGTTGCAAGGGAAAACTGAATCTGTTTTTCTGATTTATCTTTAAGTTTTAACAGATTCTTGTTTTTTTCCTCTACAAGTTCTTTTTCTTCGGAAATTTTTCGATATAAAGATTTGTATGTACTACTACTACTATAAAAGTATAAAGCAAGTACTCCAAATATTGACATCAATAAAAAATTATCCACGATATTTACCTATCTTTTTAACTGAATTAATGTTGTTAAAATTTGATCAGCTGTTGTAATAGATTTTGCATTTGCTTCAAAAGCTCTTTGAAACACCATAAGATTTACAAGAGATTCACTTAAATCTGCTGTTGATAACTCTAATGTTGCTCCTTTTATCTCTGCTGTTTTATCGTTATCAACATTAAATATAGCTTGACCACTTCTATTAGTTGATTGAAGTAAATTATTTCCAACTGGGTCTAATCCTCTATTATCAGTAAATTTAGCAACTGCAACCTGTCCAATAGCATAATCAGCACCATCTTGTTTCATTATTATAAGACCACTAGAATCAACTCTAAAGTCACCAAAAGCACTATC
>JAYEPG010000124.1:0-2041 GCA_034723795.1 Campylobacterota bacterium | reverse complement strand
AACATTGCTATTTCCAGATTTTTTATTGTAACTAAATCTATTACTTTTACCTTTTGTATATTCTAAAAATTGATCAAAGAATTGATCTAGAACATTTAAGTCATTTTGTGACGCTAATCCAAACATAATACCACCCCTTTTAATTTAAATGATTCTATATAAACTCTTCTTAAAAGTTATTTAAGTAGAATAGTTTTATGAAGAAAAGAATTATATGTCAAAGATGCAAGTTTTATTATGTTACTTGGGAAAAAAACAAGCCTCATGGTTGTAGGGCATATAGCTTTAAGTCTCAAGCACTCCCTGCAGTTGTTGTAAAACAAAGTAGCGGTGTGGATTGTAATTTTTATGAATTAAAAGGATAATAGTTGTTTAAAAATTTAAAGAAGAATCTTGCACTTTTAAAAGAGTCAAAAATTAATATTATGCAATCTTGGATTTCAAATGAAGATGTTTTGAAAGTTCTTACTAAATATGATATTTCAAAAGAAGTTTTTATTAAAGATTATGCCTTTGGAATTTTTGAATACTATATTGGAATTTTAGAAAATAGTTTTCTAACTGGTGATTGTCCTGTAATAGACAACCTATTGAATTTTTTAAAAGAAAAAGATATTGGTACAGATGAACTTTTTGTAATATGTGCTGGTTTTAAAAATGCTTTAATAGAGTTTATTTATGTGAATGATATAAATAGTTTAGAGATTCAAAAAGATATTATATATATTTATGAAAAGAATTTTGAAGGTGTATTGAAAAAATATAACCAAACCATTTTAGAGGTTAACAAAAGTCTTGTAGTAAGTAACCATTTAATTGATGAAAATATTATTATGTCTACAACAAATAAAAAAGGTATTATTACCGCTGTTTCTACTGCATTTTGTGAAATTTCTGGATATTCGAAAGATGAGTTAATAGGAAAACCACATAACATGGTTCGGCACCCAGATATGCCTAAAGAGATATTTGAAGATATGTGGCAGACTATATCAAGTGGTAAAGTATGGAGAGGTGAAGTTAAAAACCTAAGAAAAGATGGAAATATATATTGGGTTGATGTTACAGTCGCACCAGAATATAATGAAGATAATAATCACACAGGTTACAGTACAATAAGACATGACATCACATATAAAAAAGAGGCAGCAACACAACAAGATATTATAGTTGAACAAGCAAAATCAACTGCACTAGGCGAGATGATAAGTATGTTGGCTCATCAATGGAGACAACCTCTTCAAGCTATAGCAATATTAATTCAAAAACTTCCATTAGAAAAACTAATTGACGGAGATATAAGTGATAAAACACTTGATGATGTTGTTATATCTGTTGATAAACAGTTATCGTATATGTCTAAAACAATTGAAGATTTTAGAAGTTTTTTTAATCCTGCAAAAGACAAAGAAAAAATATTTGCAAGTGCATTAGTAGATCAAGCTAGAGACTTCTTGGCATACAGTTTTAAAGTTGATGATATACACTTTAAAATAATTTCTGATAAAGATATAGAGATAAATGTACACACTAATGAGATACTACAAGTATTTATAAATATTCTAAATAATGCAAGAGAAATTCTTGTAGAAAAAAATAAAGATGATAGAAATATAACTATTGAATACTATAAATCAAAAGAGAATATTATATTTGAGATAAATGATAACGCTGGTGGAATACCAAGTATTATTATGAATAAAATATTTGAACCATATTTTAGTACAAAACAAAATAAAAATGGTACAGGACTTGGTTTATATATGTCTAAAACAATTGTTGAAAAAAATGGTCATGGAATTTTATGTGTACAAAACACTGATATTGGTGCATCATTTAAAATAGTATTGCCTATAAACTAAATACAAAATTTAAGTTATTTTAGGGGTAAAGTTATTTTAAATTCAGCACCTCTATACTTATTATCCTTATAATTGTAGTTAACATTATAAGCTTCTATTGTTCCATCCATCCCATCAACTATTAAACTATGTGTCATATGTAGTCCCAAACCTGTACCTTGTGATTGATGTTTGGTTGT
>JAYEPG010000123.1:0-2059 GCA_034723795.1 Campylobacterota bacterium | reverse complement strand
TAACTCTGAAAAAGATTGATATTGATTTGTAATATGACTTAGTTCTAAACTATGAAACAAATCATCTCTTATTGCTATTGTTTTTCGAACCATTGTACAAACTCCTTAATATTAGTAATATTTAATTCATACTTTTATCATACCATAATTATTTAAGAGTTTATTTAAATTTAAGTTTTAGAAATATTGACCTATAACGCACTAACTGAAGGACAAGTGGGTATTACGTCTTGAATATTGAATTTTTAAATACCTTAATGCGACACTTAAAAGCTCGAAATAACAGCAGTTTACACTTGTTCTTCTTCCTGTGCTTTGTTATATAGTTGCTACTTTAGAGTTTAATCCTTGTAGTCTTTCAGCTAACCACATTTTTATTACTGCTTGTCTGCTTACTCCAACATGTTTAGCTTCTTTGTCTAATGATTTAACCATCCAAGACGGAAAATCAATATTTACTCTTTTTGGTTCTTCATTTATCATTCTTATTTTTGATGTATCAAAGTATTCTAATATATCTTCTTGATTATCATCAAATTTTTTATCTATTTCTAATGCTTTCATAAAGTTTTATCTCCCTTTCTCTTGATCTTCTTACAGAAATTATTCTAATATTTGGTGTTCTGTAAGTTATTATTGCTGTGTAATTTTTAGAATTAATTTGACCTAATACTAAAAACCTATCTTCATCTTCACTTTGAGCAGATGGTATTTCAAAAGAGTATGGGTCTTCCCATAACTCTTTTGCTTCATCAAAACTAATATTATGTTTTGATTTGTTAATTTTACTTTTATTTTCATCGTATTCAAATGTCATACTAGAATTATACCATAATTATATGAAAGTTTATTTTATATGGATATTTACCGTAACTATATAACGGTTGACTTGAAGGACGGGGTAAGCTAACGGTTTGATTGTTCGCTTTTTCATTTCACTTCATGCGAAACTTTAAAGCTTAAATAACCGCAAGTATTACCTCGTTCATCTCCTAGGTTTTGTTAGGAGTCGAACTTTTTAGTTCAATTATTCTATCAATATTGAAGTAATAATCTCCACTATCTTCACTAAATGGAATAGTTGATTTAATGAAAAATTTGGGGGTCTAAACACCCTTATTTAAAAAATTATTTTTTATCTTTTTTAGTATAGTTTGAAACTCTTGATATGAACTATTTTATTAGATATAATAAATTTAAATATAGGTACATAAGGAAGATTTAAAAATGGAAGAATTTAATAGTTATTTTAATAGACAAATACAGTTATGGGGTGAAGATACCCAAAACTCACTACAAAGTAAAAAAATTGCGATTATTGGATGTGGTGGTTTAGGATGTAGTCTAGGTATTGCTTTAGGTTCTTCTGGAATAGGGCAGATTGATCTAGTTGATTTTGATGAAGTTGGTGTCCATAACATTCATCGTCAAATTGGATTTAAAGTTGGAGACGAAGGTAAAAATAAAGCTGAAGTTTTAAAAGAACTTATTAAAAGTCGTTGTCCATATGTAAAAGTAGAATCTTTTGATATGGATTTTGAAACTTTTAGTAGTACAAATGATTATTACGATTTAATAATTGATGCAACAGACAATCTTCCTGTACGTGCAACAATAAATCAGTTTTCAAAAGAGAAAAATATCCCTTGGATTTATGGAAGTGTAGAAGCTTTTCATGGTCAAGTTTGTTTTTTTAAAGATGCATCTTTTGAATCAGTTTTTAATATATCAAACCATAAACCAGCAGGAATAGCAGCCCCAATTGTTATGAATATAGCGTCACTTCAATCAAACTTAGCACTTAGGTATTTAGCTGGATTAAATGTAAAAAAAGATTTTTTATATTATTGTTTTTTTAATGAAGATGGAGAGTTTATGACTCAAAAGTTTGGTTTACCTAAGTGATTTAGATAAACTATTTATTTAATAATTTATCCATCTCCTCTTGAGTTAAAGTAGTTACACCTAAAGTAACTGCTTTGTCATATTTGCTTCCAGCATCTTCTCCGTATACTAGATAGTCTGTTTTTTTAGATACAGACCCAGATACTTTTGCTCC
>JAYEPG010000122.1:0-10391 GCA_034723795.1 Campylobacterota bacterium | reverse complement strand
CTGATAGTATAAAAGATAAAGAGAGTAAAGATGGTAAAACATACTATAAAGTTGTAATCCAAACAAATCAAAACTATCTAGAAAAAGATGGTAAAAAGTTTTCAATAATCCCTGGTATGGTTGCTAGTGTTGATATTGTTACTGGTCAAAAGTCTATTTTAGATTTTATTTTAAAACCAATATTAAAAACAAAAAATTCTGCACTTCATGAGAGATAAGTTTTAAAAAAAAGAGATATTAACTGTTTGTTAATATCTCTACAATTTCATCTTTATTTGAACAAAAGTTTCCATTTTTAGATATAAGGAAAAGGTCATTTGCTTTTCCTCTGTTTGATTGAATTTTGGCACTATTTATCTCTATATCAAAATCATCAAAAACTTTAGCAATATAACTAAATAATCCTTTTTGATCTTTTGTTTCTATTTTCATCAATGCTAATTCATCTGTATGGTCACAATTTATTGTTATTTGTTCTTTTATAATATTTGGTTTTTTTAGTTTAACAGATTTTTCCATATCAAAAGAGTCTTGGATAATTTGTTCTACAAAAGGTATATCTTCATTATCAAGTTTACTGTCAAATGATATTTCAAAAAACTTTTTATCATCAAATAGTTTATAAATACCCATAGATGTAATATTTAAAAACTGTATCTTTCCTAGTAGATAACCAAGATTAAGTGGTACTGCTCTTGTGATTCTTATTATTAAATTATTATCATTATTTAATGTAAAATAAAATTTTTCAGTATCTTTTGCTGCAAAAGATATTTTGATAATATCCTCTGCCTTGTATTTAAGAAACATCTGATTTGAGTTTATATTTAAAATCTTCTTTTTCATTATTCTTGATGATTCAATAAAGAGTTTATGATTTTTGATAGTGTTCTCTTTTGCTACTCTTCTACTACTTATTTTTAATAACTCTTTATTGTCAAATGCTGGTATAGATTGTAAATATAGCTCTTTTAAAAGTGAAGATGTTGAACTTTTATATAGTTTACTATCAACAGAATTTATATCTGCATATGTAAGTACGTATAGTAACTCTAAAGCCTCTTTACTTTTTATAATACCTGTAAATGCTAAAATTGTTGTTTGTGAATATATATCCTCTGTTGTTGCTATTTTTGTCATCATATTGTGGTATCTTATTAATAATGATGCTAAGTTTATATTCTCTTCACTAATATTTAAAGATTTTGCAAATTTTCTAAATAAGTTTTGTCCTACTACATGATGATCTTTCCCTCTACCTTTTCCACAATCATGAAAAAATGCGGCAAGATTTAAAACAAATTTTTGATTTAGTGTAAATCTATTATACATATTTAAAACAAACTCATCTTTAATATTTTCTATATGATATAAAGTTTTAATACTGTGAATATCAACAGGATGTTTATGGTATCCATCAAATTGAGGTTGATTAATAATCTTTTTTAGAGTTGGTATAATTTGTACCAATAATCTTGAATTGTAAAGTAGTTTTATACTTGCATATAAATTTTCTTTTTGTAGTAGTGATACAATTAAAGATTTTGTTTTGTCATTTGTTTTTACAGGGAGAATTGTTTTTGAAGCATAGTATAAATAAGATTTATCAAAACTATTTATATTATTTGGCAAGGATATAAACTCTTTTAAAAATAGATTTAATTTTTTGCTAGGTTGATTAAATGATGTAAATATCTTATTTTCAAAGCAATATAAGTTTTTACTAATCCTATTTGATTTTATTGTTTTAAAGTTTTTAGAATCAAATAAAAATCTTCTAGTGATTTTTTTTGTCATAACAGATGAAAATTGGTGAATTGTATGTAAAGATTGTAAAATCTTAGACATACATTGTCTCTCTTTTACTAATCTTGCAGTATCCCTAAATCCAAGTTTATCACTAAGATCAGGTAAAATATCAAGATTTACTATATCTAGCTTTTTCTTAGCTATTAGATGTAAAGCATTTCTTACTTTAAAAATATACTCTAAGGCTGTTCTATATTTTTTGTACTCATCTTCTGTAAATAGTACATTTAATAGCTCTTTTGTATTTGATACTCCATATGTAATATTTGCCATCCAAAATAGCATATTTGATTCTCTCATACCACCATAACCATCTTTTATATTTGGTTGCATAGTAAGTGGATATTTTAAAAGTCTCTGTTTATGTTCATCAAGTTTTTCTATAACAAACTCTTTTTGTTCACAGTTTCTTATGTTTATAAGTTTATTTTGGTATTTATACCATAGTAGTTTTGAACCATAAATAAGTCTTGATTCTAAAATAGAAGTTTTAATAGTAACATCAGTTTTTACAGCTTGTGAAATCTCTTCAATATCATGAACACGACTTCCAAGCTTCAACCCACTATCCCAAGCAAGTACCATAAACTCTTCGATGATAGGCTTTGTATTAAATCCACTAACTTCATCAAAAAGTACCATAATATCAATATCACTATATATACAAAGTTGTTCTCTTCCATAACTTCCAAGTGCTATTATTGTCATAGGAATTGAATTGCTCATTGGTAGATATGAACCAAAATGTTTTCGTAAAAGATATTTGTATATTACTTTTATAAATCCATCGATTTTTTTTGTATGCTTTACAAAAAAGTCTTTTCCACTTGAGTCAACAAATAGTTCATCTAGTGAATCTAAATAGTTTTTTATTTCAGTTTTAATAGCTTTTGCAATTTGAAAATCAGGTGCTTTGTCTTGTAGTAGTTCTTCAATTTGTATATTTAAATTTGTCATTAATTATTTTAACATATTTAATATATCTTTACAATTAGTATTTTTTTAATATTTTAAGTCAATTAATTGGAAAATTAAAGTAAAATTGCTTTATGAATTTAAATGAAATTAGAGAAGAGCGAGCAAAATGGTTTGAATGGAAAAATATCAAACGTATGCAAGATGCTTTAAAAAATATACAAAAAATAGAAGTAGAAAATTTAACTTTTTCTTATGGTGACTGGGTTACTGCTAAAGGTGAGACTCCATTGAGTCAAGAAGATTCTAAAACTTTAAAAGAGAATGCAAAAGCTTTAATCCCTTGGAGAAAAGGTCCTTTTAGTTTATGTGGATTAGATATTGATAGTGAGTGGCAAAGTAATAGTAAATATAATCTTTTACGACCACATTTTAACCTTAAAGATAAAATAGTAGCAGATGTTGGTTGTAACAACGGATACTATATGTTTAGAATGTTAGAAGATAAACCAAAAAGAATAGTAGGGTTTGATCCATCTCCTATATTTAATACACAGTTTGAGATAGTAAATCATTTTATAAAAAGTGATATAAAGTATGAACTTTTAGGTGTGGAGCATCTTGAGTTTTATGAGCATAAGTTTGATATGATTTTTATGCTTGGTGTGTTGTATCATAGAAGTGATCCAATAGCATCTTTAAAATCACTTTATAGAGCGTTAAATAAAGATGGTGAAATTATAGTAGATAGTTTTATGATAGATGGAGAAGAGGAAGTTGCTTTATGTCCGACGTCAAGATATGCAATGATACCAAATGTATATTTTCTTCCAACAGTAAATTGTTTTAAAAACTGGATGAGTAGAGCAGGGTTTGTTGATATTGAACTAATTGAGATAACTACAACAGATGATAAAGAGCAAAGAGTGACTGATTGGACTTTTGAACAAAGTTTAACAAACTTTCTAGACCCAAATGACCCAACTAAAACAGTTGAAGGGTATCCTGCTCCTAAACGTGCTTATTTAAAGGCTAGAAAAGATAAGAAATAGGAATAAGATTTATTGTTATGCTTGATTGTTAGAGATACACTTATTTAATTTCTTATCAAATGTAACTATTTCATCTTGATTTGAATAAGAACACAATAAACAATCTACAAAATCTAAATTCTTAGTTTTAAATATTTTTAATGCTTTATTTATAATTTCATGATTAGATACAGATATATTTTCAAAACTCATTAATTCTAAAAGTTGATTTGAAATATCTTCTTTTGAGATTTCATATACTCCTTGTAGTACATAAACTACTTCTGCTAATATTTCATTTGAAATAAAGACTTTTTTGGTTGTTAAAATTTCTTCGGCAATATCTGCCATTTTGATATTATCATTAACTAAATATCTTATGATGTAATTAGTATCAATTCTAATCATATTTTTTTAAATTTTTTTATTGTGTGATTTTGCCAAGCATTATCTTCTAAAGATATTTTTGAACTATCAGCATATTGATTAAATATGCCTCTTAAAGATTTTTTCTTTTTTTCTTTAATATCTTGAATTATCTCTTTTTCATCAAGTGGAAACATTATAAATTCAACTTCTCTATCAATATAGCTAGTTGGTATATTGATAGTGAAATTTGTATATTGTGGTCTTATTACTTCTCGTATCATTTTTAGCCTTTAAAATTAAAAGATATAATTATTGTATCTTTTAATTTATAATGATATGGTTAATAGTTTAAATAAATCCTTTTTAGTTCGATAATACCTAAGCTAACTTAACTTTTTAAGCACCCATATTTTTCATTAAATCTAAATATATTATTATTTAACCTTCCCAAATAAAAGCAATAGTACAGGCAATAGCAAAAGATCTGCTACTATTGCTGCAAACATAGCAATCATTGTAAGTATTCCAAAATATATCGTTGGTATAAAATTAGATAAAACCAATATAGAAAACCCTATCATAATAATTGTTGATGTATAGAACATTGCTGTTCCTATACTTTTATGTGCATTATTTACTGACTCTATTTTATCGCCGTGACTTTTATACTCTATTAAATATCTATGGATATAGTGAATAGTATCATCCACTGCTATCCCTATACTAATTGCAGCAATAGTGATAGTCATCATATCAAGTGGTATATCCATCCATCCCATAATACCAAATATAACACCTACGGGAACTGTATTTGCAATGATTGCAATGATTGCAATTTTTAAACTTTTAAATAGTATTAAAAACATAATAAACAATATAAGTACAACTATACCTATAGTTTTAATTTGTGAATCAAATAAAGACTGAAGCATATTGTTATATATTACTAAAAGATTTGATATTTTAAACTCTTCATATTTTGGATTTACAATTGTTTGTAAATCTTTATCGATTTTTTTTAATAATAGATCCCTTTTTAGATTTGGTGTAGAGTCTATAACTCTTGTACTGATTCTCGCTTGATTATTTTTAATATCAACAAATGGATACAATATTGTTTTTTTATATTTTGGTGGCAACTCATTATGTAAAAGTGTTAATGATAAACTATCTAACTCTTCATTTTCATTTAGCAGTTTTCCTATTTCACCCATAGTTGCCAATGATAAAACTTTACCAATAGGTTCTAAAGAGTCCATATAGGTATGGATTTGTTTTATTTTTTCCATTTTTATAGGTGTTAACCAATACTGCTCTTTATCCTCTTGTGTCTCTTCAAACTCATCGCTAAAACTAGACAAGTCGGTTTCATCGTCAGATGAAAAGTTTCCTTGAAAATCATCCAACTCTTCATCTTCTTCTACAACTTTAACTGACTCTATCTCATCGCTGTTTTCTTTAAAAGTTAATATAATATCTAATGGTGTTGTTCCACCTAGTTTTTGATCTATTAGTTTCATCCCTTGGTAGATTTGTGTATCTTGTTTAAAATAATCTATAAAACTATTTTCAACTCTAAGCTTTGTAGCCCCAGTAGTAGAAAACACTATAATCAATGTTGTAACAAATAAAATTGTTTTTTTATAGTTAATTGCCAATACTGCAACTCTTGATGTAAAAGGTATATCTTTCTCTTTTTTAGTGTTTATTTTACTCTTCTTAAATTTTAACAGTACAAGTGGAAATAGGGTAAAAGTTGTGATTAAAGATACCACTATACCAACACTCATCATAAGTCCAAAATCTTCAATAGGAAGTATCCCACTAAATACTAGTGAACTAAACCCAGCAATTGTTGTAATAACAACAAAGAAAGATGGTTTTGCCATAGCTAAGGTGGTTTGTATCACTAACTTTTTTTGAGAGTACTGTGGCTTAAGTTTATTCAACTCTTTATATTTAATAATAAGATGAACAACCAACGACATATTCATAATAAGTTGTAACGATATAAAGTTAGAAGATATAACTGTTATCTCCCAGCCAAAAAAACCAAAAAAACCACTAGTAATGATAATCGATACAGTTGATATAAACAGAGGTATAACAACCCATCTAATCTCTCTTAGTAGTATATATAATATCACTATTAGAAGTGTCACAATTAAAAAGCCAAAAGTTTTTAAATCATATTTAACAAACTCAACCATATCATCAGCAATCATACTAACTCCACCTAGGTGAAGTTTTATATCTTTGTTTTCTTTTTCAAATGATGAGAGTATCTCTCTTATTTTAACTATTTGGTTATGATTTTCTTCTCTTGCATTATCTCTATATATTTTTTTCTCTTTTTTTGACAGTTTTGAGATATCTGTTGTGTCATCTTTAAGATTGACTAGTATTGCTGTAGTTTTAAAATCATCACTAACAAGGTTTTTTTTATATATAGCACTGTTTAAAAACTCCTGTTTGACTAACTCTTTATCTATCCCATTTGACTCTATTGTTGGTATATCTTTTAAAAGTTCTTTTAGTGGTTTAATAGGTGATTGTAAAAGTGGTACATTAACTATAGAATTTATAGACTCAACATTTTTTAGTTCTTTGATCTTTTTAGTTAAGATTTTAATATTATTAATATTTTTTTTACTTAGCAGATCATCATTTATACTATATGTAACTACTAAAAAATCAGGTGCTTCAAATCTTTTTGATACTTCTCGATTAAAAGCTAAATCTTTATCATCTTTTAAAAGTAAAGTTTCAGCACTCGCATCAATCTCCAGTTTTAGTGCAAATGCAACCATCACTATCATAAATGAGATTATGATAGTGAAAAATATTTTTGGGTATTTTAAAAGGTGGTTTTGATATATATTTTGCAGCATATATTAAAGTTTTTTTGAAAGGTTATCCATAAGTTGTGAAATGTTATGAGTTTGCAAAAATTCTTTAAATTGTATTTTATCTGTTTTTATAACACTTACACCTAAAATCACTACATCATATATCAACCAGTCACTTTTGTCATCTTTTTGTTTTTTTGGTTTATAAAACTTATATTCTATTTGTAATGATGTTTTTGTATTAATAAGATTTGTTACAAGTGCTATTCTATTTGATTTTGGTTGATTTATTTTTGTAATTACAACTTTTTCATCTTTATAAGCATCTATTTTAGAAGAGTAAGATTGTTTCATCCTTTTTATATAAAGATCTATGAATTTTTCTCTATTTTGGCTGTTTAAAGTTTTCCATGTTCTACCAAGGCTAAGTTTTGCCATAAGTTCAAAATCAAAAATAGGTGTTAGTGTATCAACAATTTTAGTGTTTCTTTGTTGTTTATTTAATGTTGTATCTTCTACAATTAAAATAACATTGTCAATTTTTTTTAAAAAATTCTCTTGTAAATTTTTTTGTTCATCTGCACTAATATTTTGAATAAATATAAATGTACTACATATAATTAAAACTTTTTTTATAAAATTCAATTCTATTCCTTTATTTGATTATCTCTATATTGTTCATATACATCTCTTAAAAATGGATATAACTCAACTGCATCTTTTCTTAAGTTATCATACTGTATACCATTTGTTGATGTGTAGTTTACAGTTTTATAAGCTTTTAGTAAAATAGAATCAGTTCTATTCTCAACAAAGTTCCATGATCTCTTATCCATATAAACTCCTGGATTCAAATATGAATCAGGATAGATAGATACAACATCTCTTAAATTTGATGAACCAAAAATCGGTAATACTATATGAAAACCACTTCCTACACCATAGTATCCAAGTGTTTGACCAAAATCTTCATTATGTTTTTCTAACTTATAATATTTATTTGCAGGATCAAAAAATCCAAATAAACCGACAGTTGTATTTAAAGCAAATCTTTGTGTTTCCTCACCTGCGTTGCTAAACTTACCTTGTAAAATATTATTTACTAACCTAATAGGATATAAAATATTATGAAAAAAGTTGTTAACACTATTTCTTATCTCTAAGTGAACAACCGCTTTATATCCATTTGATACTGGTTTTAATATATAAACATAAAGGTCGTCATTTATATTAGTCATAAATTTGTTATATCCATAAAGTGGATCATAAACCTCTTCTACTTCCATCTCTTCTTCAAATTCACTAAGGAATTCATCTTCACTACTATTTTCTTTAACTTGAACACTACTATTGTTTGCAGTTTGAATATTGTTTGTTGCACATCCACTAAAAATAGATATAATAAATAATAAAAGTACAAAATTTAAACGCTTCATTTTTATCCTACTCTAAAAGTTTCTTTTGTTTTGCATACATCTTGTAAAAAACATTTTTCACAATCTGGTTTAACAGCTTTACAAATATATCTACCAAATAAAACCATCGCTTGATGAAATATGTGTAAATCATCTTTTAGTTTTTTTACTAGCTGAGCTTCTGTTTGCTCCACTGTTTTACCATCACTTAAACCTAACCTATGAGATACTCTAAACACATGAGTATCTACAGCCATTAGATTCGCACCATCTGCTTCTATCATAAATACATTTGCAGTTTTATTTCCAACACCAGCTAAACTAATAAGTTGTTTAGTGTCATGTGGTATTTTTGAATCAAAATTATCATTTACACTTTGAGCCATTTTAATAATATTTTTTGCTTTATTATTAAAAAAACTACAACTTTTCAATAACTCTTTTACATCTTCAAGTTCAGCTTTTGCTAACTCTTTTGATGATGGATATTTTTGAAATAATGCTGGAGTGATTATATTTACTCTTTTATCTGTACATTGTGCAGATAAAATAATAGCGATTAAAAGTTCATAATCGTTTTGATATTCTAACTCTGTTACAGCATCACTATAGTTTTCTACAAATTGTGTTTTTATAAACTCAATATCTTTTTTTGTTGCTTTTTTAGCCACAACTATTCTCTTTTCTAATCATAAACATAATTTTATCTAAATAATGTCTTGAATTTGCTTAGAAATAGCTATCTTTTTATTAAAGTTTTAGATATAATAAAAATAAAGGAAAAAGTTATGAAAACAAAATATTTATCGATAGTGTGTATATTTCTGTTAAGCGTTAGCAGTGTATCTGCTCAATCAAATGTAACTTATGCAAGTGTAGAGAAGTCAGAGCCTATATATAGAACTGTAAATGTTAGAGTTCCATATGAAGAGGTTATATCAAAAGCTTATGTTGTAAGAGTTCCTTGTGGACAAAATTATCAACAAAAAGAGACAAATTCACTTGGTATTGATACTTTAATAGGTGCTGGTATTGGTTTAGCAATTGGAAATCAAGTTGGATCTGGATCAGGTAGAGATGTAGCTAAAGCAGTAGGTGGATTAAGTGGGGCATATATTGCAAATCAAAATAGAGATGGTGCTTATTCAACTCAATATTGTAATGAAACAAGATATAAAGATGAAGTTGTAACAAAATATGACTATGTGACAGAGCAAAAGATTACAGGTTATAGAAATATTTTTACATATGAAGGTAAAAAATATACAAAAATCAGTAAACACCCCTTAAGACAAGTTAAGGTTACAACCTCTATATCATTTTAAAAGAACCTTTATAAGTTTCATAGCAAGGGCAAGAGCCTTTGTTCTATGACTTAGATTTTTTTTGACTTTATTTTCTAGTATCCCTAAAGTATTATAAAATCCTTCAGGGATAAATAGTGGATCATATCCAAAACCACCGTCACCAATCTCTTTATCAATAACATCACCATACATCCAACCATGAGTTGTATAGATTTCACCTTTATATCCTATTGCTAAACAAGCAGTATAAAATGCTTCAGTTTTTGAGATATTTTTTTCTTTTAGTTTTGATATAAGTTTTTCGTTGTTTTGTTTATCTGTTGCATTTTCACCCGCATATCTTGCACTATATATATTTGGTTCATTATTAAGTGCTGGAACTGTTATACCACTATCATCAGATATAACAATATAATCTTGCATATAGTTTATTTTATTTAACGCATCGATTACAGCTTTTGTTTTTATAATAGCATTTGCTTTAAAACTATCTCCATCTTCAACTATCTCAAATTCTCCAAGGATTTCACTATATGGTATCACCTCATATTTAGGAAGAAGTTTCTTTAACTCTTTTATTTTTCCTTTGTTTGCTGATGCTAGAATTATTTGCATATTTTACCCTTGCCTAATATTTAGTACTATTAATTTATTATTAATATTTTAACATAAAAGTTTTATATTTACCATGTCATA
>JAYEPG010000121.1:0-2085 GCA_034723795.1 Campylobacterota bacterium | reverse complement strand
AATTGCACTTCGAACTTAAATTTTGGAAACCTAATATCTTTAACTTGATAGGAACATTATGCATATTTGACACCTTTTTTTTAGCATCTTTATTCTAACATAATTTAGTTATATTTTTAAACTAAAAAAAAGCCTCACTATAAATAGTGAGGCTTTTTTAGAAGATTGCCAAATTGGCAGAGAAGTTAATATCTTTCTATATTAACCATTTCTCTTTTTCATAATTTCTTCAGCAACATTTTTTGGAACTTCCATATATTGATCAAAAATCATTGAATAAGTAGCTCTACCTTGAGACATAGATCTTAAGTCTGTAGAGTAACCGAACATTTCAGATAATGGTACAAGTGCAATAACAAGTTTAACACCAGCTCTATCATCCATAGATTGAACTAATCCTCTTCTCTTGTTACAGTCACCAATAACATCACCCATATAATCTTCAGGTGTTTCAATTTCAACTCTCATCATAGGCTCTAAGATAATAGCTTGTGCTTCACCTTGTCTACAACCAGCTTTAAATCCCATAGAAGCAGCAAGTTTAAACGCCATTTCAGATGAATCAACATCATGGTAAGAACCATCATAAACAGTTACTCTAATATCAACTAGAGGATAACCAGCTAAGATACCACCAAGCATTGTTTCTCTACAACCTTTTTCAACAGCTGGAATATATTCTTTAGGAATAGATCCACCTTTGATTTCAGATACAAATTCAAAACCTTCTTCATTTGTTTCTTCAGCTGTCATAGGCTCAATCTTAAGATAAACGTGACCATATTGACCTTTACCACCAGATTGTTTAGCGTATTTATACTCTTGCTTAACAGGGTTTTTAATAGTTTCTCTATATGCAACTTGAGGAGCACCAACTTCAGCTTCAACAGCAAATTCTCTTTTCATTCTATCTACAAGAATCTCAAGGTGTAACTCACCCATTCCTGAAATAATAGTTTGACCAGACTCTTCATCAGTTTCAACTCTAAAAGATGGATCTTCAGCAGCTAGCTTACCTAGAGCAATACCCATTTTTTCTTGATCCGCTTTAGTTTTTGGTTCAACAGCAACAGAGATAACTGGTTCTGGGAAGTCCATTCTTTCAAGTACAACTGGATCTTCAGCATCAGCTAAAGTATCACCAGTAATTGTTGTTTTAAGACCAACAACAGCACCAATTTCTCCAGCATATAATTCAGAAACTTCTTCTCTTTTGATAGCGTGCATCTTAAGAAGTCTTCCGATTCTCTCTTTTTTCATTTTTGTTGAGTTCATTACATAAGTACCAGACTTTAAGATTCCTCTATAAATTCTTGTAAATGTAAGTTGTCCAACAAATGGATCTGTCATAATTTTAAATGCAAGACCAGCAACTTTACCATCATCAGTTGATTCAACAACTACAGGCTCACCCTCTTGAGTTTCACCTTTAATATCTTCAACTTCTAGTGGAGATGGTAAATACATAGCAACAGCATCAAGTAAAGTTTGTACACCTTTATTTTTAAATGCAGTTCCACAAGTCATAGGTGTAATAGTCATAGCTAAACAACCTTTTTTAAGACCAGCAATAATCTCTTCTTCAGAAAGCTCACCCTCTTCAAGGTATTTTTCCATTAAATCATCGTCAGCTTCAGCAGCAGCTTCAACCATTTGTTCTCTATATGTTTCAGCTTGATCCATTAAATCAGCAGGAATATCTTCTACATGGTAGTTAGAACCCATAGCAGCATCTTGATCCCAAACGATAGCTTTCATTTTAACTAAATCAACAACACCTGCAAAGTTCTCTTCAGCACCAATAGGTATTTGAATAGGGATAGCATTTGATTTAAGTCTTTCATTTACTTGTGATTCAACATTAAAGAAATCAGCTCCAGTTCTATCCATTTTGTTAACAAAAATCATTCTTGGAACTCTATATTTATTTGCTTGTCTCCAAACAGTTTCAGATTGTGGTTGAACCCCACCAACTGAACAAAATACAGCTACAGCACCATCAAGAACTCTCATAGATCTCTCAACTTCAATAGTAAAGTCAACGTGACCTGGAGTATCAATAATATTTATTTGTAACTCTTCATT
>JAYEPG010000120.1:0-2090 GCA_034723795.1 Campylobacterota bacterium | reverse complement strand
TATGTTCTACAATAGCTTTAGATGAAGCATATAGTATTCTTTGCATATAATCCATCTCTCTATCGTATTGGATTTCTATTAAAATTATCTCTTCATTTTCATTTTTTACTTTTATATCAAGTCTATTAAATTTATCATCTCTTTTCTCTTGATTTGATTCAGATTCTAGTATCTCTAGGATAGTTATATCTTCAAAAAGCAGTTCACTTAAGAAACCTTCTAAAATTTCAAAGTTTGCTTTACTTCTTAGTATTCTTTTTATTGCCCAGTCAAAGCTTATTAGTTTTCTATTTTGCATCGTCTTTTTTGCACTTACCAAGAATTAAATTATCTTTATTTTTAGATATAGTTGCTTTTCCTATACCTTTTACTTTTGTTAGTTCGTCTATTGATTTAAAGCATTTTATAGATGTTCTGTATTCTATAATTGTATTGGCTTTTTTAGCTCCAATTCCCTTTAGTGTTGTAAACTCTTTTGCTGTTGCATTATTTATATCTACTGATGAAAATAAAAATGTAATGCTTAAAAGTAAAATTGTTAAAATTTTCATACTTAACCCTTTGTTTTTAGTTTAGATTATTATAGCTTTATTTTGATAATGTTTGATTTAACCCAAAATAATTTATAAATTCCAAGAGATACATTTATCCTTAACGCTAATTTACTTAAAATAAAAAAGGGTAGCTTAATATTAAGCTACCCTTTTTATCTATATATTTATATATTATAAAGCAAATTTATTTTTTAGTTTAAAGAAATAGATAACTGTTTTATATTGAATAAACACAAATGGAAGCATAAATAAGAAATAAGCTATAGAGTATTTATCAATAACACCATTTAAAACCAATCCCATATTTATAAAAAACATACCAAATACCATAAAAGCAACACCAGGACAAATTAGTGCAAATGATACTGCTGACTTTTTATCGCCATCAATATAGTTTTCAAAGTATCCAAGTTTTTTCATAACAGAGTAACCTAACATACCAAATATAACTTGTAAAGATACAACAAAACTTGTTAATGAAAATAACGATGTTTTATCTAAAGGTGTTTCAAAGTGATGATCAAATCCAAAGTTAATTCTAATAAGCATGATACCTAATAAAGTAAGAATAGGGATAATAATCCACATTGATGGACTTGCCTCTACACTTATACCATGCTCAAACATACCTTTAAACCCTAGAATCAGTTTAATAGTTAATAAAAGTATTGAAATAGCAGCAAAAAAGATTGCACAAAATATCCCTATAGCATTTATCTCAATATAGTGACTCATAGCACCAGGTGCTGCAAAACCTACAGCAACCATAGAGAATGCAAATATAGAAACTAGCTGAGATAGATTGTTATTTTTAGTAAAATCAAAGTCCCCAGTTGTAATAAGTCTTGAAAAATAAACCATAAAGATCTTTATTGAATAGTATCCAGTTACAGCAAAACCTATTAATGCAAATGGGAACATAAACTCTATAATACTCCATAAATTTGGTACAAAAGTTGCGCCTAAAATAAAGAATATATTTATAGTCATAGTAAAAGTAAGAGGTATAGCCATAAGTGTTACCTCGGCATTACTATTTACTAAAGTTTCAAATGCCTTTGTTTCTTTAAAAGCTTTATACTGTTTGATATTCCAAAAAAGTAATTTAAAATGTAAATATGAAAATGCAATGATAAATACAATACTAAATGCACTTACAAATGATAACCAATCACCTTTAAGTAATACTGGAAATATTTGGTCAAATGTTGCCATTGGTATATCTTTGTGAGGCACTAAAAACATTAAGTACGTATAAAATGATGCTGATAATCCACCAGCACCTAATGCACCTAAAAAATACATCGGTGAATATTTTTCTTTTAACATAGAGTTCCTTGTTTATAAAATTTTGCGAGTATATCAAAATAGAATTAAATATAAGTAAATCTTTTATTTTAGTATATCTTATACCAAAATTTAAATCTGAAGTGCAATTTTTGAAAATTTGAAAATAAAAAATTGTAATTTTAGATTTGAAGAGGTTAAATGTTAAAATCTTTCTTCAATTCTAACCACAGAATATAAGGAAGTAAA
>JAYEPG010000119.1:0-10603 GCA_034723795.1 Campylobacterota bacterium | reverse complement strand
AAAAATACTCTTGCTTATATGAATGATATTGTAAAAAATAAAGAAAAAGTTGCTAACTTTTTTAAGCACAATAAGATTCGTTATGCTGCTTGATTTTCATTGTATTTTTGTGGGGGAGTAATAATAAAACATTGTATTAACTCATTTGGATAACTATCAAACTTTATACTATCATCTAACTCCAATATTAAATCAATATTATTATTTTTTATAGTACCTTGTACTAAATTTAAAAAACTATTTACTATATTTGCTAACTCAATATTCTCTTTTTCTCTATCACCTTTAATAAAGTTCTTAAAATCCTCTATTGTACGAGATAAGTATTGTGCGTTATCATTTATAGCATTACAAGTTTTATATAAAGTATCATCATCTAAAATATCTAATTGTTTTTCTAAAATCATTGATGTAGATGCACTTGATATAACTGACAGAGGCTGTCTCCATTGATGTGCAATATTTCCTATCATCTCACCCATACTAACCATTTTTGAAGATTCCAATAGTTGTTTTTCATTTTGTATATTTTTTTTAGTCTCTTCAATAATTCTATTGATAAAGTAGTTAAAACTTATATTTAAAACTATCAATATAATTAAAACTAACAATACGATTCTTATTATATTTATTTTTAATAATTGATTAAATTCATTAATATTATCCGTTGTATCATAAGCTAACAATAGCTTAGCAGCTATTTTATTTGTATGACCATATAGATTTAAATTTGATTCTATATGATACTCTTTTCCATTATCAATTATATGGTTATGTTCTATGTTAAAAACGATTTGATTACTATATTTTTTAAATAGATCATCCCCTCTAGCTAAATAATAATTTTTTTCAATAATTTTTAATTTATTTTTATCCATAGATACAGATTTCATATCTTTTTTAATCAACAATGCATTTTTAAGATTATATATTTTATTTATACGTTCCATTATATATTCAGGTTCAATACCAACCTCTACTAATCCAATATATTTATCATTATGAAAAATTGGTACAACAACTCTGTAAGTCATTTTTAACTTACCTACTTCAAATCCAAAATGCCTTTGTTGTAATAGATTAGTATCAACAATGATTCTTCTTTTTTTATTTAGCTTATCACCATACATTTCTGGTTTATGTACTCTTAAAAAAGTTGTTCCATCTTCTAATCTAAATGTCATTATTTTTAAGAACTAATTTGATAATTTCATTGAATCATATCTAATTTTAGAAGCTTTATATAAAGCCTCCCTATCTTTATTGGCAAATTTTTTAACAATTTTATAATCATCGTTAGCTAACATTGCATCAACTCTTTTTGATGTTATAACTTTTAAATTATCAAGCAACACGTTAAAGGTTTTATCAATATCTTCTCTTAATATATTGTGCTTTTTATTTATCTCATTTTTTATATTATTCTTCTCATAATAAAAAATAACTAAACTAAATACACTCAATAATACCACAATCAACAATAGTAACTTAATCTTAATATGTTTATAATCTTCCATATTCAATGTTATTTTTAACTGTAATATAAATGTAATTTATAAACATTAATTTAATAAATCATCTCATAAAGAAAGATTAGATATAATGGCAAAAATATTATATAAAGAAGAGATATAAACTATGGGTCAAACAATAACAGAAAAGATATTTAGTGAGCATGTAGGTAAAGATGTATATGCAGGTGAGATTGTAAGAAGTCCAATCGATATGGTAATAGGAAATGATATTACAACTCCTATTTCTATAAAAGCATTTGAAGAAAGTGGTGTAGAAAAACTAGCAAATCCTGATGGATTTAGTATAGTTCTTGATCACTTTATTCCAGCTAAAGATATTGCATCAGCAAACCAAGCAAGAATCTCAAGAGATTTTGCAGCTAAGCATAACCTTAAAAACTTTTTTGATGAAAAAGATATGGGAATTGAGCATGCACTTTTACCTGAAAAAGGTTTAGTAATTCCAGGTGATGTAATTATTGGTGCTGATTCACACACTTGTACACATGGAGCATTAGGTGCTTTTAGTACAGGTATGGGAAGTACAGATTTAGCATTTGCTATGATTACTGGTGGAAACTGGTTTAAAGTTCCTGAATCTATTAAAGTAGTATTTACAGGAAAGCCTAGTGAATTTGTAACAGGTAAAGATTTAATTTTAGAAATTATTAGAATGATTGGTGTTGATGGAGCTTTATATAAAACTTTAGAATTTACAGGTGATACAGTTCAATATCTTACAATGGATGATAGATTTGCTTTATGTAATATGGCTATTGAAGCTGGTGCAAAATCAGGAATAGTTGCATATGATGAAAAAACAAAAGAATTTTTAGATGAACGAGCTGAACAAAATGATGGATTAAGAGCTGAACCAAAAATCCATTATAGTGATGAGAATGCTTCATATTGTCAAGTTTTAGAGATAGATGTTGCATCTTTAGAGCCAGTAATAGCTTATCCTTTCTTGCCAGAAAATGGTCACTCTATGTCTCAAGCAGTTGCAGATAATATTAAAGTAGATCAAGTATTTGTAGGAAGTTGTACAAACGGTAGATTAAGTGATTTAAAAGTTGCATCAGAAATTTTAGATGGTAAAAAACTTGCATCACACGTACGTATGATTGTAACACCTGGAACACAAAAGATTTTAAGAGAAGCTACGCGCCTTGGATATATTGATAAACTAGTTGATGCAGGAGCTGTTGTATCAAATCCTACATGTGGAGCATGTTTAGGTGGATATATGGGTATCTTAGGTGATGGAGAAGTTTGTATTTCTACTACTAATAGAAACTTTGTTGGTAGAATGGGAAGTAAAACTTCAAAAGTATACTTAAGTAACTCTGCTGTTGCTGCTGCTTCTGGAATTAGCGGTTATATTACAGACCCTGCTAGCTTATAATGATTACAAATATCCCCTGTGTTATATTATCAGGGGGTAAAAGTAGTAGAATGGGGGAAGATAAATCTCTCCTTTGCTTTAAAAATTCTAAAACATTAATTCAATATCAATATGAAAAATTATCTAAAATATTTACAAATGTATACATCTCTACAAAAATAGATAAATTTAATTTTAATGCAAATTTAATTTTAGATACAAATAAAACAATATTCTCACCAATGATTGCACTACAATCAATCTTTAATAAATTGTCAGAAGAAAAAATATTTATTATTACTGTTGATACCCCTTTGGTTCTAGAATCAACTATAAATAAACTAATTGACAGTTCAAATAACTTTGATGTAACAATAGCTGCCAACAGTGATAAACAACACAATTTATGTGGTGTTTTTAATAAATCATTGATTAATAATATTGACAACTTAATCAATAATGATATTCATAAAATTAATTATCTTATTAAACAAACTAATAATTATAAAGAGGTTTGTTTTGATAATCAAGAACAGTTTATAAATCTAAACACAATTGAGGATTATAAAAAAGCAATTATAATAAGTAAGTCTTATATATAATATTAATTGACTGCTGTTCAATTTAAGTTATATATTATTTCTTTTGTGTTAATCTTTCTCAGTAATTTTGAAAACTTAAAAAAGGAAACTAGATGATTGAAAATAGAAATATGAAAAAAGATTTAGAGCAACTAGATGCAATTCTAAAAGAGCAAGGTATCTCTAGAAGAGATGCTATGAAAATGATGGGGCTTGGTGGAGCTGCTTTTATGATGGGTGGAGCTACACAGGCAGAAGCTGCAACTATTGCACAAGCAAGTGATGCCAAAGGTAAAATCCTTATTGTTGGTGGTGGTTTAGCTGGTATGTCAACAGCTGCTAGATTTACAAATGAATTATCTAATCCAGATATTACAGTTATTGAGCCAGAAGCTGATTCTGTTTCTTATCAACCAGGACAAACTCTTGTAGGTGCTGGACTATGGGAAAAATCTGAAATAGTTTACAAGAGAGATGATTTTGTACCATCTGGAGTAAAAATTGTTAAAGAAAAAGCTATAACATTTGATCCAGATAATAATACAGTTACAACTGATAAAGGTACAACTATTAAATACGATTATTTAGTACTTGCAACTGGAGTTAAACTTAACTATGGAGCTATCAAAGGTTTAGAATCTATTGGTGAATTATACTCTTCTGGTGATAATAAAGGTGCAGTTAAAGCTATGACAGATATGGGTATATCTTCTATTTTTTCTGCTGATGGTTCTGCTGCTACTTGGTCAAATATGCAAAAGTTTATTGCTGATGCAAAAAGTGGTAAAAAAGTAAAAGGTGTATTTACACACCCAAATACACCAATTAAATGTGGTGGAGCACCTAAAAAGATTATGTATCTTACAAATGCTAGATTAAAAGAAGCAGGTGCCGATGCAAGAGCAAATGCTGATTTACATTTCTATCCAAATGGATCTTCAATGTTTGGTGTTAAAGAGTATCACGAAGCTATTAAATCTCAATTTGAAAGAGAAGGGTTAAAATGGAGTTATGCTCATAATCTAATTGCTGTAGATGGCAAAAATAAAATTGCAACATTTAACCACCACTGGAAAGAAAAAGGTGAGTGGGATGAAGATTTAGAAGAGTTTGGTATTGAACTTAAAAGTGAAGAGGTGAAAGTTTCTTATGACTTTCTACATATAACTCCTCCAATGAAAGCACCAGATGAAATTGCTAATTCTAAATTAGGTTCTTCTAAAGGTTGGGTTCCAGTTACTAAAGAGACTTTACAACATGTAAAATATCCAAATGTATTCTCACTAGGTGATGTTGTTGCTGTACCAATGGGTAAAACTGGTGGAAGTGCTAGAAAGCAATATAAGGTAGTAGTAAACAATATTATCTCTATGATGAAAGGTAATGCAGCAGCAGTAAAAACAAATCCTGAATATGAAGGATATACAGTTTGTCCACTTACTACAACAATTGGTACTGTTATGTTAGCTGAATTTAATTGGACTAAAAAACCAACTCCAATGGTTCCACTTGATCCTACACAAGAGAGATATATTTGGTGGTTATTAAAAATTTATTTATTAAAACCAATGACAGTTTACGGTATGCTTTCTGGTAAAGCTTAATAGAGAATAGGAGATATTAAATATGATAAAACAAACAATTACAACAATAACATTATCAGCAGTAGCAATTTTTGCACTAACAGGTTGTGGAGATAAACAAGCTCCAGCAGAAAAAGTAACATATAAATATACAGCTCAAGAGGTATATGATAAATCATGTGTTAAATGTCACGGTATTAATGGCGAGGGTAACCCTGCTAAAAAAACACCTGCATTAAATGATAGAACAGCTGGTGAAATGGCACAAGATTTATATGATGTTAAAAATGGTGGTACAGACATAGGTGGTGGTGGTACAGACCATGAAATTATGGAACATAATATGAAAAAGTTAATTGACAAAGGTTATGATTATGATGTTAACGAAATGGCAGAAGTTATGACAAAATTAGGTAAAAAATAATTTATTAACTTAAATATTACTTATATTAAAAAGGTAGATAGATATATCTACCTTTTTTTAATGTTTATAACTTTATATATGCTATAATTTATACTATTTAAAGTATAAGGAAATATAATTGAATAAGAAAGAAAATCAAGTATTTGTTTGGCCTATATATACTAGAATAATACATTGGCTGATTGCCTTTTCATTTACTTCTGCATTTATTTTCTCTTTGTATGAAAACTTATTAAACTTACATGTTGCAGCTGGTATTGTATTTGGATTAATGCTTGTATATAGAATTATTTGGGGATTTATTGGACCTCGCTATGCTACATTTAACACTTTTAAATTAAGTCTATCAGAATTAAAATTTTATTTTCAAGAAAAGATTCAAAATCGTTGGAGAGATATACCTGCTGGACACAATCCAGCTTCTAGTTGGTTTACACTTATTGTGTTAAGTTTTGGATCTATTATATCAATTACAGGATTATTAATATATGGTATTCAAGAAGGTAATGGTTATCTTGGATTTTTAAATACAAACTATTATATGTATGCTGATATTTTATTAGATATTCATATATATGCATCTTATATACTACTTATATGGATAATTATCCATATCTCAGGAGTTTTAGTAGAGCAGTTTTATCATAAAACTAATATGGTGTTTGCTATGATTACTGGATATAAAAAAGCAAAAGGTGAAGACTCTAAACCTGCTAAAACACAAAGTGGCTTAACATATCTTTTTTTAATCATTTCAATACTAGTGTTTTTTGTATCAACTGATGGTAGAAATAACCCTTTTGTTGTAAATAAATTTGGACAAATAGATTATGAAACAGAACATCCAATATACTTAAAAGAGTGTGGAACTTGCCATAAACCTTATCCTGCTTTTATGTTGCCAAGTTCATCGTGGGATAGGATACAATCTGGACTTAAAAATCATTTTGGTGAAGAGATAAGTCCGTATATGAAAAAAGAGGATAATAGAATCTCACTAAACGACCAAACTGTTATTTTCAAATATTTAAAAAACAATAGTGCCAATAACAGTACAAGAGAGATATCTGTTAAAGTAATGCACTCTTTAAATGGATCAAAAGGGAGAAAATCAATTACTAAAATAAAAGTTTGGAAAGATATTCATGCAAGTATCCCTGCTGAAGTTTTTAAAAGTAAAAAAGTAAAAAGAAAAGCAAACTGTTTTGCCTGTCATAAAAATTTTGAAAAAGGTATGATTGAAGATATTGATATTCATATTCCTTAAAATAAAGTATTTAAATATTTTATATATTTAATTACTAAAAGTTGTGATATAATTTTTGTTAAAGTTAATCATAAGTCAAACTTCTATAAAATATATAATCTATAATTTAATTGTAAGTAATTTTTAAGTTATCTACAAAATTATAATTTAATTAATGAGGAGTAATGCCTATGGAAGTAGAAGTTTCAAGACGTAAGTTTCTTCAAGGAACAGTTGCATTAAGTGTTGCTGGTGGTATGGCTGCCAGTGTAACAAATCTTTTTTCAAGTGGACATGGTGAGAAAAAAACATCAGGTACAATTACAAATGAAAATACAAAAACTGGACCTGGTAAAGGTCATGATGTGGCAACTTTATGTGAAATGTGTGTAAATAAATGTGCCGCATTAGCAAGAGTTGAAAATGGTATAATTACAAAACTTAATCCAAATCCAAAATTTCCAAAATCTAAAAATATGCTTTGTGCTAGAGGAAATGCAGGTATTCAAGCTGTATACGATCCAGACAGACTCAAGTATCCAATGATTAGAATTGGTGAAAAAGGTGAAGGTAAATTTAAAAGAGTTACATGGGATGAAGCTTATGAAGCTATTTTAAATGGTACAGATAAATTTCCAGGTTTAGGTAAAATACTTGATGAAGAGAAAGATAATAGATCATCTATGTTATTTTGTGCTGGTGAAGGTATGGCAGAACATACATTTAAACAATTCTTTCAAGCGTTTGGTTCAGCAAACTGGCTAAACCATGCATCTATTTGTTTACAAACAGTTGCTTCTGGTTATGGTGTAACAATTGGTGCATATCCTCAAGCAGATTTAGAAAATGCCGAATATATCATTATGGCAGGAGCAAATAGAGCAGAAGCTATTGTAACACCTGATACTATGGATGTATTTAAAAGAACTAAAGGTAGAGGTGCAAAAATGGTTTGTATCGATCCTAGATTTACAAATACTGCTGCAAAAGCTGATAAATGGTTAGCTATTAATCCTGGAACTGACTTAGCACTAGTTCTAGCTTTAACTTATGTAACATTTACTGAAGAATTACAAAACAATGAATATATATCTAAACATTTTAAAGGGTATGAAGAGTATAGAGAATCTGTAATTTCAAATAAATATACTCCCCAATGGGCCCAAAAAATTACTGGTATTAAAGCTAAAGAGATTTATACAATGGCAAGAGATTTTGCGGCTGCTGCTCCTAAAGCTGTATATTATCCAGGTAGAAGATCAACTTTTGCTAAAAATGATTTCCAACTTAGACGAGCAATGGCAATATTCCAATCTATCCATGGTGCTATTGACTGTAAAGGTGGACTTGTATTTGGAAGTAAATTACCTATTAAACCTCATGAAGGTCTTGAGCCTTTATATGCAAAAGCAGAATCAAGAGGAATAGTAAAAAATACAAATAGACAAAAAGGTGAAGCTGGATATTCAGATTGTGCTATTGTTTCTGGTGGTGGTTCTTGGATTGGTTGGAGAAATAGATATATAGAAGATAAAATGCCTTACAATGTAAGAGGTATGTTCTGCTATAAACATAATCCAATGCAAAATATGCCAAATACTAAAAAAACAGCTCAAATGCTTAAAAAAATGGAATTAGTAGTTACAATTGATACAATGCCTAGTGATACAGTAATGTATGCAGATGTTGTACTTCCAGAGTGTACATATTTAGAGAGAACTGATCCAGTTAAGACATTTGGTGGAGTTGAACCATCTATTGCAGTTAGAAATAAAGTTATTGATCCACTATATGAAACTAAACCTGTAATGGATATTATGAAAGGTCTTACAACAAAGATCTCTAAGCCTTTATTTGAGATAAGTAAAAAATATGATGAAGATGTTCAAGAGCAAATTGAAGATGATGGAGAAGAGGAAACTTACGCTGAGTTTGACTTAACACTTCCTTTTTTACATTCTCAAGAGGAGTTAAATCATCATGCAGTTTCTATGTATATTGGTGCTGCAGAAAAACTACATCATGATGGTGTTTTTTATCCAAAAATGGATAAATACTTTAAAGAGTTAAGTGTAAATGAACATCAATACTACCCAGAGAAGAAAAAATCTTATAGTGTATTAGGTGGAAAACCTAAAACTCCGTCTGGTAAAGTTGAGTGTAATATAAAATCTTTAGCAAAGAAAGGTATAGATTCTATGCCAATTTGGAGAGATGAATACGAATTTAAAGTACCATCAGGTAAATTTAAACTTCTTACAGGTCGACATGCTCAGTTCACACAAAGTGGAACAGCAAATAATACAATGTTAAGAGATTTAATGCCAGAGAACTTTATCTGGATTAATAAAAGAGTAGCTGCACAAAAAGGTATCAAGTTTGCAGATACAGTAGAGGTAAGTTCATCTACTGGTAAAACTCAATTAAAAGCATATCCAACTGAAAAAATAGCTCCAAATCAAGTATTTTTTATACACGGTTTTGGTGAAGAGAGTGAAGCTTTAACTTGGGCATATAAAAACGGTGGAAATGACAATTCCGTTATTGAAGATGTTATTGAGCCTGTTTATGGTGCAGCAGCGATGCATGAAACAAATGTTGAAATAAGAAAGGTATAACTTATGGCTAGATTTGGAATGGCACTTGATTACAAGAATTGTATCAATTGTAAAGCATGTGAAACAGCATGTAAAGAGGAAAATGGAATATTAAGAGGTGCTGATAAGCATAGAATTTGGGTAGGTACACCTGATATAGT
Organism: Campylobacterota bacterium; assembly: GCA_034723795.1. Taxonomy (GTDB): domain Bacteria; phylum Campylobacterota; class Campylobacteria; order Campylobacterales; family Arcobacteraceae; genus JAIOSF01. Next base: position 1,113 of record JAYEPG010000119.1, on the reverse strand, counting down.
AGGAGAGTATCCATTTTTAGATATCACTTCTAATACTTTCTATCCATCACAATGTCAACATTGTGATGATGCACCTTGTGAGGATGTATGTCCTACACATGCAACATATACAGATGATAATGGTGTGGTTCGAGTAGATGTTGAAAAATGTATTTTGTGTACATATTGTATCAACGCTTGTCCTTACGATGCAAGATATGTTGAAGATGTAGTAACAAATACTGTTGATAAGTGTAACTTCTGTACAGACACAAGACTAGATCGTGGTGAAACAACAACAGCATGTCAAAATACTTGTCCTACTAAGGTAAGAATTTTTGGTGATTTAGATGATTATGATAGTGAAATTAGTGAACTACTAAGAACAAGAGAGCATTTTAGTTTAAAAACTCATCTTGGAACAAATCCTAAATTATTTTACCTAACATAAGGAGTTGATGATGAAAATAGGTTTTTTAAATATTCCTTTAAAGGAAGATTTTTCAATTAAGTCGATACTAGGTTTTGAGAAAACTTTTGTAAATTTATTATTAGCATCTGCTATTTTAGGTTTACTTGCAGTTTTTGGATATGGAATTTATGAATTTATAGTACATGGACATCATGCCTATAATGTAACTAGAGAACACCCTTGGGGATTATTACTTGCAGTTTATATTTTCTTTGTTGTTAGTTCTACTGGACTTTGTATTATTGGTTCTTTAGGTGATGTATTTGGGTTTAAAGATTATATGTTAGTTTCAAAAAGAGCAATTTTTGGTTCTATTGTAACTATACTTGCTGGTTTTGCTGTAATTGCCTTTGAGATTGGGCATCCAGTGACTATGCTAATTTACAATGTACTAAGCCCTGGTTTACTTTCTGCTATTTGGTGGATGGGTACATTATATGGTCTTTACTTAACATTTATGATATTAGAGTTTTATTTTTTATTAAATAATGATATGAAAAAAGCTAAAGTTTTTGGACTTACAGGTCTTTTAGTAGGACTTGCTGCTCACTCAAATCTTGGTGGAGTATTTGGATTTTTAAATACTAGAGGTATTTCACAAGGTGTGTTTTATCCAACATATTTTATCTTAACAGCATTTATTACAGGTATTTTTTTAGCAT
>JAYEPG010000118.1:0-2111 GCA_034723795.1 Campylobacterota bacterium | reverse complement strand
AAACCATAGACCAAGAAAAAGTTTGGGATTTAAAACTCCATTTGAAGTATTTATGAAGGCATTTTCAAAGAAAATGGTAGCATAATTTAGGTGAAAAATTGCGGTTATTTTTTGAATTGGCGTTTTTCTCTTCTAACTGTTGAATACTATCATCTATCTTTGGAATAGCAAAAATAGAGATAGCTAAAGTGTAAACAATAATAACACTTGTAACTACAAGCATCGCTTTTAAAAATATCTTTGATTTGAACATTATAAACCCTTTTGTAATATTATACTATAAAGTTGTCAGAATGGTGACGGAAAACAAAACTTTTATTCTGATATAATACTTTTTAATTTTTAAGTTATTTATTAAGAGAAAAGGGCTGTGTATGATAAGTGTTAGGATATTATTTATTCTTATTTCATATGTCAGCATATCTTAAGGTAAAGAGTGGATAAAAACATCTCTAAATATTCAAACTTACCTGCTCATTTTAGCAGTTCGTCTGACACACAAGAGTAAAACAAGCTCCATTTTGGATATTTTTTACACTAAGTTTAGCATGGTTCTTTTTAGCTATAAAGTTTGACATATAAAGCCCCATACCTGTACCCCCCGATTTTTCTTTTGTTGTGAAGTTTGCTTCAAAGATATTGTTTATAATATGTTCAGGAATACCTCCTGCATTGTCAATTGTGTCTATTTGTATTTTATTGTTACTATTTAAGTAAGCCTCTATTTTTATATTTTTAGCTTTTATATTATTTTCATTAAAGGCATCTCTTGTATTGTTTAAAAGATTTATAAATATATGTTTTATCTCCCCTGAATTTGCCTCTATATTTAAACCACTATCAACATCTAACTCTACAAACATATTGTTTCTAATAAGTTCATCATGTACCAAAAGAAGCACACTATTTAAAAGCTCTTTAATATTTAGTATCTCTATCTTTTGACTTGGTCTAAAAAATGCCCTAAAATCATCCATTGTTTTTACCATATGTTTTATCTGAGAATCAACTTTATCATAGCAATTATCAATCATCTGCTTATCTATATCTTGATCCATAAACTCTTTTACAAGAGATGCATGCATTGCAATTACATTTATTGGTTGTTTCCATTGGTGTGCAATTATATCCATCATCTCACCCATGGTAGCAAGTTTTGTTTGTTGTATGAGGATAAGATCTTTTGCTCTTAACTCTTCAACTTGCTCATTTACTTTTTTTTCCAAATTCAGATGATACTCTTTTAACTGTTGCTGTAAATATAACTCATAAACTTTCTTTCTCATCTGGTTTATAAACTGTTCTGATTTTATAGGTTTGATTATATATCCATCCACACCAAGGTCTATTGAATCAAGAAAAAATGATGTATCACTATGAGCTGAAAGTATAAATACTGGTATATCTTTATTTTTTTCTCTCACATACTCTATAAACTTCAATCCATTTATTTTAGGCATATCTATATCAGTAATGACAAAATCAACATCATTATTATTGTACTTATCTAGTGCATCAACCCCATCAACTGCAACAATTATATCATCAAAAAACATATTCAATATGTCAAGTGTTTGTTCCCTTGATGATTGATCGTCCTCTGCATATAAAAGTTTTAATTCTTTTGAAAACTCAATAAGTTCATTTAAAGACTTTAACATTATTTTAACCTTGTATAAAATTTATTTATTTTTTTAAATTTATTGAGCTATTCTGATTCACTTCACTGTAATTACCCCACTGTAAAAGTTTTAGTATATTATCATATTGTGAAGTATTGTTCTTTTTTCTTCTACTTTTAATGGATAAAAAAGAATCTATATAGTTTATAAATTTGTACATAATTTTTGTTTAATATAACTCACTGGCTTTTAATTCAGGTGATGAATTCATTATATCTGTCAAGAGTTGTCTATGTTTAAATGTTTGATCAAAACCTTGATATTGTGCTTTTAATCTTTCTATTGCTTTGTTTTTTACATCAAATGGTGCATCGCTTGTTTGATATGTTTCTAATCTTTTTATAAATACTTCTGTTGTCATAATCGTTCCTTATGTTTTGGTGGTATCATTATAAAAACAATAGATTACAAACTAATTACATTTATAAA
>JAYEPG010000117.1:9422-10620 GCA_034723795.1 Campylobacterota bacterium | reverse complement strand
ACAAACCAAGAGTTACATGAAAAAAGATTAAATGAGATATTTGGTATAAATTAAGTAAAATTCTTAAAAATTTATATTGAAGGATTTATATGAAAAAAGTAGAAATTGATAAGCCAGATGATTTTTTACAGTTAGTTGCATCTAAAAAAGATGATTATTTATATCATGATCATCCAAATGAAGGGATTGACCTTTTTTGTGATGAGGAATTAGAAAAGTTAGGGTACGAGTGTGTAGTATTTGATTTTATTACATATAGAGGGATTTCTGAATTTATAGAAGATAATTGTGAAGGTACATTGACATTTGTAAATCACCCAATGGGATTTAATGGTTTTGTAGAGGTTGATAATATTGAAGATGTAAGAGTTAGTGTTAAGCAATATATAATTGATATGATTAAACAAAACCCATTAGATGAGTATGATGAAGATCAAAAAGAAGCATTAGAATTCTTAGGTTTAGAAGTTTAGGATAATAATGGAAGAACTTATACGTGACTGGGGTTATATAGTATTATTTTTATACTCTTTTGGTGGTGGTTTTTTAGCTTTAGTTGTAGCAGGTATTCTATCATATAGTGGTGAGTTAAATATTGTGACAGTTTTAATAGTTGCAGGGGCTGCTAATTTTATAGGTGATCAGTTTTTATTTACTATTGCTAGGAAGAATAAATCACAAGCAAAAGAGATGATGAAAAAACATCAACGAAAAATTGCTATGGCTCATCTTCTAATGAGAAAATATGGTTCATCTGTAATCTTTATACAAAAGTATATATATGGCATAAAAACACTTATACCACTAGCTATGGGGATTACAAAATATGATATGAAAAAATTTACTTTTTTTAATATCTTTGCTACTATTGCTTGGACTTTGATAATTGGACTATCTTCATATATGCTAGGTGAGCTTGTGTATACATATCTTGAAGAGTTTAAAACATACGGTATAGTTTTTGTTGTAGTTGTACTTCTTTTAGTTACATATACATTTAGAAAACTATCTAAATGAGTTTAAATAAAATAAACTTAAAAAACAGATCATCATTTGAAATTTTAGAGTTTTTTGAAAACTCTGATTTTGAAGATGATGATAGATTAGAAATAGAGATTTTAGAATCTGATTTAGATACTATTGGATATAAATCTTGGATAGATATAGCTCAACTCTATTTTTTTAAAATGTTAACTCC
>JAYEPG010000117.1:0-9322 GCA_034723795.1 Campylobacterota bacterium | reverse complement strand
TTGAAAACTCTGATTTTGAAGATGATGATAGATTAGAAATAGAGATTTTAGAATCTGATTTAGATACTATTGGATATAAATCTTGGATAGATATAGCTCAACTCTATTTTTTTAAAATGTTAACTCCTACTACAATTGATAATAACTCTATTATGCTTAAATTTAAAAAATTAAACCAATCTAGTTCCTTTCATAAATCAAATGATAAAAGTAGTGAAAAGTATGGAACACAAAGTGAGTTTTTCAATATAGATAAAAACTCACAATTTAGTTTTTTATACCATTATAAAAAAGCTTTAGAGTTTATAGATATAGAATCTAAACAAAGAGTTTTAAATATAGGTATAAATAAAGGTGATGAGTTTAAAGTGATAAAAGAGATGTTGTCATCTTTATCTTTTGAGCAAAAAGAGTTTATAGGTATTGATTATTCATCTTCTGCTATAGAATATGCATCGCAGAATTTACCATATAAAAATATGAAATTTTTATGTGAGGATATAAATAAAATAGATGATTTAAATCTTAAAAAGTTTAATATAATAATATCTATAGGGACTTTACAGAGTGCAAATATAGACTTTAAAAAGACATTTATGAATCTATTTCAAAACTATTTAGAATTAAATGGGGCTATTATATTAGGTTTTCCTAACTGTAGATGGGTAGATGGTGAGATGATATATGGAGCATCAGTTCCACACTATAATTTTTCAGAGATGAGTACAGTTATAAAAGATATATATTTTTGTAAAAAATATTTACAACAAAAAAAATATAGAGTTACAATTACTGGGAAAGATTATATTTTTTTAACTGCTAGAAAGATACAATAAACTTTAACTTATGCCAAATAATGATAAAATTTCAAAAATTTAATATAAAGGAATTTACCAATGTTTAAAGTATATCTAGCAGGTGAGATACATTCAAATTGGAGAGAAGAGATTATTAATGGGTGTAAAGATTCAAATTTAGAGTTTTATACTCCAGAATCAGATCATGCTTCAAGTGATGATATTGGAAAAAATGTTATAGGAGATCAAGAATCTAACTTTTATAATGATCATGTAAGTGCCAAAATTAACTCTATGAGAAATCAAACATTTATAAAACAATCAGATATAGTTGTTGTAAAGTTTGGTGAAAAATATAAACAATGGAATGCAGCATTTGATGCAGGTTATGCCAATGCTCTAGGTAAAAAATTAATTGTAATTCATCCCCAAGAGTTTATCCATGCACTTAAAGAGATAGATGCAGCAGCATCAGCAGTTGTAGGAAATGAAACTCAAGTTGTTGAAGTGTTAAAACACTTAATAAGGTAGAGTTACTTAATAGTTCAGGGGAGTTCTTATAACTCTCCTCCACTTTTAATAATATCAATACCATACTTATCTCTAAGTTTTTGTAAGGACTTAGTTAGTTTTGATTGTTTAGTATCTTGCTCATAATGTAACATATTCATTGTCATTGGTTTATTCTCTTCAAAGTTAGATAAACTTATATTTACTTGTACAATGTAGTGTGAGGGATGGGTATCAATTTTGTTAAATAGTTCTATTAGTGCTTCTTTAAAATACATCTCATTAAATAATCTATTTGAATTTATATAATCTTTTGATTTATCACCATATTGGTACTTTATATTTAAAGAGTAAGTCATAGGGTTGTGTTTACCTTTTAGTGCTAAAAAACTCAAATGTCTACAAAGTATAGTTATTCTTCTTTTTATCTCATCTCTATTTTCAATTGGATCAAATGTTCTACCTAATCCTATAGATTTTTTTGATTGTGCGAGTGAAATTTTTTCATTATCAATTCCACAAACTCTATCATAAAGTTGTACTCCAATTTTACCCCAACTGTAAAGTAACTCTTTTCTTTTTTTTATCTCATCTAGTGTGTTTATACCATATTTACTAAGTTTCTCTTGATACCCTTTTCCTATACCAGGAAAATCTTTACATGGCATATCTTTTATAAATTGTTCAACCTCATTTGGCTCAATCATTCTTATCCCAAATGGTTTAGCATGGTTTGTAGCTAGTTTTGCAATCCATTTTGTTTTTGCAATACCTATAGATATAGGAAGACCTAATTTTGTTTGTATTTTTTCTCTTAATTTAATTGCAAAATCTACAGCATCATTATCATCAATCCACCCTGTAATATCACCAAAAAACTCATCTATACTAAACTGTTCAATACTAGGAATCTCTTTTTCTAATAAAAGTTTTAACTTATTTGATAACTCATGATATAAAGGATAGTTTGGTGGAAGAACTGTCAAAGTAGGGCAGTGACGTAAAGCTTCAGCAACACTAATAGCTGTTTTAACGCCATATGCTCTTGCCTCATAACTAGAAGTTGTAATGATACCTCTTACTCTTTTATCATCATCTACAAAATAGTCTTCAAATGTTTTATCATCGTTTGAGCTTAATATAGAACTTGTAAATGCACCATCTATACTACTTAAATGGCGTACAACTTTTTTTCTTTCAAATATTGAAAGGTTACTTCTTCCACCAACAGCTAATGGTATATTACAATATTTAGGATTATTTATCCTATGTGCAGAAACAAAAAAACAGTCTAAATCAAGGTGTAGTATCATAAGGTGTATTATAGTGAATTAGTTTTAATAAAAAGGGAGTTTTTCCATAAGAATATCGTTATGACCTACAAATCTATCACATTTTAGTCCACCTATATTTAGACAAATTTGTTGCCATTTTTTAGTATGTCCACCATTTTGTTTTGTAAAATCCTTTATATAAAACATCAGTGCATGGGCATACTCGTGTGGCAATACATAATCTATCATATAGTTTTCATTCTCTTGGAATCTATTTTTATTTAAGATTATCTCTATTTGTCCATTTTTGTATGTTGCCATTCCAAAAAGGTTGTCTTTTATTTTTTCCTCAATTTTTATAGGTATATTTACATCAATCCCATATTTTCTTTTTATTGTTTGTTTAATAATTTGATTTTTATTTTCTATTTTGACTATTATTTCATCTGATAGTGGATTGTTCTTAAAGTTATTACTACTTGTAGTAACTACAATAAGTAAAACTATAGATAAAACTGTAAGAATAGAAAATATTTTAAAAACTTTATTCATATAAGAATTTTAGTTAAATATATTTAAAAGTTTCTTATAAAATAAATAACCCTATAATATATAAAACAAAAGGTTGTATTATGGATATTAAGAATAGAGATAAATTACTTATAGACTTAGCAAGACAGACTATACATAGTAAGCTATATGATTTAGATGAGTTAAAAGATGATTTTTTTTTAGAAAATATGCCATCTTTTAAAGATGATTCAGCTACTTTTGTGACTATTACTATTGATGGTAATTTAAGAGGCTGTATTGGCTCTTTAATTGCAAGAAGAAGTTTGATTACAGATATTAAGTCAAATGCATATAGTGCAGCATTTGAAGATCCAAGGTTTCCTCCTTTATCAAAAGAGGAGTATAAAAATATAAAAATTGAAATATCACTTTTAAGTGAACCTTCTAAATTAGAGTATAAAGATTTTAAAGATTTAAAAACAAAGTTAATACCAAATAAACATGGAGTGATTTTAAAGTTAGGTTTTAATCAAGCTACATTTTTACCACAAGTTTGGGAACAATTACCTGAGTTTGAGACATTTATGTATCATCTTTATAATAAAGCAAATTTAGATATAAATAAACAAACTGTTTTACCTGAAATCTATACATATAGTGTAGATAAGATTGAAGAATAGAAAGTAAGTGATATAAAAAAAGGTAGGTTTAAAACCTACCTTTTTAAGTTATGCTCCGATACCCAGCATTTGATATTGAACATACCAAACTGCAATAGATACAAAGTAACCGATAACAATCATCCATGCATATTTCATATGAGCACTAAATGTATAAATACCTGGTAGTTTACCCATAACACCAACACCAGCAGCAGATCCAAATGAGATCATAGAACCACCAACACCAGCTGTAAGAGTTACTAGCATCCACTGGTCAAGTCCCATCTCTGGAGAAGCTTTAAGTACAGCAGACATTACAGGAATATTATCAACAATTGATGATAAGAAACCAACACCAATATTAGACCAAGTAGGTCCAAGAACTGATGGATCATAAACAACAGCTGCTAAAGCTAACCATCCAATAAAGTATAATGCACCAACAGCAGCTAAAATACCAAAGAAGAACATTAAAGTATTGTTTTCAATTTTTGCAATTGATGAAAATACACCAAAACCTTCTCCATGTTTTCTTTTAAGTCTATAATCGTACATTTTAAGTAACGCAAGACCAAACATCATACCCCACATAGCAGGAAGATGTAAAACTTGGTGAGTCATTACTGCACAAAATATTGTAAATATACCAAGTCCCATAACAACTTTAGCACCTCTTGACATTTCAGGAACTATCTCTTTTGATAGATCTATATCAGGTGCAGTATTAGGAACAATTTTTGATAATAAAAATGCTGTTACAAGATAACCTACAATTGAAGATGGAAATAAGAATAAGAAATCAGTAAATGTACCTTTTCCTGCTGTCCATGTCATAAGTGTTGTAATATCACCAAATGGAGACCAAGCACCACCAGCATTAGCAGCAACAACAATATTAATAGCACCTGGTACTAAAAATTCTTTTTTCTTTTGTTCTATTGTAATAAGAACAGTTGCTAAAATAAGAGCAGTTGTTAAGTTATCTGCTATTGGAGATAAGAAAAATGCTATAAAACCTGTAATCCAGAAAAGCTTTCTGTAAGTATAACCTTTTGAGATAAGGTTGTATTTTAACTTTTCAAATACATTCATATGGATTAAAGTTTCAATATATGTCATAGCAACAAATAAGAAGAAGAAAATACCAGCAATTTCAAGTATTAAATGATTTGCTTCTTGATGTACCATATCCATATTTAAACCATTTAGTGCATAATAAAATGCAACTAACATAAACATAAAAGTACCTATTAATAAAGCAGGCTTTGCCTTATCAATATGATACTGTTCCTCTGTGGCTATAAAATAATAACCTACTATAAAAATTGCTAAAGCAGCAAAACCAACCCAAGTCATCGTGATGTCAGGATGTACCATAGCCTCACCACCGCCACCACTTGCAAATGCAAATACCGACACAAAACTAACTAAAAATAGTTTTAACATTTATTTCTCCTTAATATAATGAGCGCCAATAGAATTCTTTCTATTGATAGCGCTTTCAATAATAGATTTTGCCGTAAGTAACCTTAAAAACAGTAATCTACCTACATCCTCTGTCAGGTATGACTCTACCTCTTCTAATGCATCTATTAGCTCTTGTGAATCTCTTACAATCCCAACTGATGTCCACATTAGATTACGCAAATCATTTTTGATAGCTTTATCAGAATTTTTTTGTAAATGATGAAAAATGTCACATTTTAACTCTTTATGTTTAACTAAGTCAATTTTATAATTTTCTTTTAAAGCTGTTTGAACTGCAATTTTAGAAAATACTAATCCTTCTAAAAGCGAATTTGATGCAAGTCTATTAGCACCATGAACGCCAGTACATGCTACCTCTCCAATTGCGTAAAGGTTTTTGCTATTTTTGACCTTTGAGTTTAACTCTACGTCAACACCACCCATACTATAGTGAAATGCTGGACTAATAGGAACACGCTCAAATGGTAAATCAAAACCTACCTCTTTTAAATCTTTATATATATTTGGAAACCTTGCTTTAAAGAAATCTTTTTTAAAGTTTTTAAAAGATAGATATATTTTAGAACCAGTTTTTTTAGAATAATCAAATATTGCACGACTTACTACATCTCTTGGTGCTAATTCTCTATCTTTGTGATAATCCTTTAAAAAAGCATATCCCTCTTCATCTTCTACAATAGCACCTTCACCTCTTAGGGCTTCTGTTAAAAGTTGTTTTCGAGGTAGCTGGCTGTCTACAAAAACAGTTGGATGAAATTGCATCATCTCCATATCTTTTAATGGAATCCCTTTTTCAACACAAATACCCTGTATATCGCCTGCAATTGTAGTTGAGTTTGTATGGTACCTGTAAATAGAACCAACTCCACCAGAAGCTAAAATAGTATTATGTGCATAAACCATTTTATCTTTACCATTATGTATTAAATGCGCACCATAACATACACCATCTTCATAAAGTAAATCAATAACAATCGAATCAACAACAACTTCATGTGGGCATTGTTTTAATAAAAACATATGTATCATTCGCCCAGTTGCATCACCATCTGCATGCAATATTCTACTTGTAGAGTGTGCAGCCTCTTTTGTATACGCTAGTTCATTTTTACTATTTTTATCAAATTCAAATCCATTATCAATAATATCATCAATTACATCCATAGATTCTCTACTTAATATCTCCACAGCTTTGGTATCATTTAAACCAACACCTGCTGCCATAGTATCATTTATATGTGAAGGTATATCGTTGTTGTCAATTGCTCTTACAACACCACCTTGTGCAAAAAAAGTATTACACTCCCATGGTGTTTTTTTACAAACTACTAAAACCTTTTTGTCTTTTGGTATATATCTGCAAGCGTTTAGTCCAGCAATACCTGCACCAATTATAAGATAGTCATAAATCATTAGTTTTCTACTTTTATCTGCTTTGTTTCTTCAACGTACATAGGATCAGCTTTGTATCCACATCCAACAAAAAATAAACTAAATAGTAAAATTGTATAAATATATTTCATAATCTCCCTTTTAACATAGGAGATTATCTTAAACTTAATAAAAAATTGATTAAATATTGAGTATAATCACGCAAAATATAAACGAATTTGTTCAAAAAGGACTACAGAAATGAAAATTGCAAACAGAATGGATAGACTATCAGAATCAATAACAATAGCTATTACAACACTTTCTAGAGAGTTAAAAAGCAGTGGAAAAGATGTACTAAGTTTTAGTGCAGGAGAGCCTGACTTTGGAACTCCACAGGTTATTAAAGATGCAGCTATAAAAGCTATGGATAATGATGACACTAGATATACAGCAGTTGAGGGTACACCAGCTTGTAGAGCTGCAGTATGTGAAAAACTTAAAAGAGATAATGGTTTAGATTATGATCCATCTGAAGTTATTATTAGTGTTGGCGCTAAGCACTCTTTATTTAATATTTTTCAAGCAGGAATCCAAGAGGGTGATGAAGTTATAATTTCAGCACCTTATTGGGTAACTTACCCTGAGTTAGTTAAATATAGTGGTGGTACAGTTGTAGAGATTATTACGACAGATAAAAGTTCATTTAAAATTACACCTGAGCAATTAAAAAATGCTATTACACCTAAAAGTAAGATGTTAGTTTTAACAACACCATCAAATCCTACAGGTAGTGTGTATACTAAAGAAGAGCTTTCTGCTTTAGCAGAAGTTTTAAAAGATACAAATATCACAGTTATTAGTGATGAGATGTATGAAAAACTAGTTTATGATAACTCTGATTTTACAGCAGTAGCTAGTATCAGTGATGATATGATGGCTAGGACTATCACTGTAAATGGTTTAAGTAAATCAGTTGCGATGACTGGTTGGAGATTTGGTTATTTAGCTTCTAAAGATAAAGATTTAGTAAAAGCTATGAAAAAACTTCAATCACAATCAACATCAAATATCAACTCTATTACACAAGCAGCAGCTATAACTGCTCTTGATGGTTCTGCTGATACTGATATTGAGTCAATGAGAGTTGAATTTGAAAGAAGAAGAGATATTGCATGTGAACTTATAAATGAGATTGATGGTTTATCGGTATCTAAACCAAATGGTGCTTTTTACCTATTTGTTAATATTCAAGATATTACAAATGATTCTATGACATTTTCTAAAGAATTACTAGAAGATGTTGGAGTAGCAGTTGTTCCAGGTGTTGCATTTGGTTTAGAGGGTTACTTTAGATTATCATTTGCTATAGATGAAGCAACAATAAGAGATGGTATCTCTAGAATTAAAAAATTTACACAAAAATAATAAAACTCTTAACTTACTAAAGTAGTATATATCTACTTTAGTAAATAAACTTACAAATCCTGATATAATAGCTCCTATGAATGATATAAACTTATTAAAAACTAGTATTAAAGATTACTTTTCAAAACCGATGTTAAGTATAGTTATGTACCCTCTTATAGGAAGTGCGATTGTATTGTATATAGTGTTTTTTTCTATTGCTGATTTTGGCTTAGATAAATTAGAAAATACTCAACTTCAAATAGAACAACAACAAACTCAAATTATAAATGGTGAAGTAGTAGAAACTGATGTTAAGCAAAGTTATACAGGAAGTAGTATTCTTGATTTTTTACTACAATATACTGTAACATCATGGATAGTTAGTTTTTTAGTTTATACTATTGGACTATTTGCTATTGGTTATATATCTATATTTATATCTTTACTTATTGTTGGATTATTAACCCCTAGAATATTAGCTATAATTCAACGTAAGCATTACTCAAGTGTGGTAGTTGATGGATATGGTACAGTTGTTGGTGGTATATGGAAACTAATCAAAACAGCACTAATAATGGTACTTTTATTTTTTATGCTGATACCTTTATATTTTATACCTATAGTAAATATTTTTGCTATAAATTTACCTTTTTATTATTTCTTTCATAAAATGCTTCATTATGATGTAGGGTCAACTCTTATGCAAAAAGAGAACTTTGATAAGATATATTATTTCAACAAAAACTCAATGAGACTAAAAACACTATTTTTATATAGTATTTCACTTGTACCATTTGTAGCATTTTTTATTGCAGTATTTTATATAATATATTTAGGACATACATATTTTATAGAGTTGTCAAAAAGTGAAAATATTTCAAAATAGATAAATTTCAAAATTTATTTAAAATTTACTTGACAAATATATTTTATTTAACTATAATTCCGCCAGTTAAAAAGATATAATCTTTCTAATACTTGATGGGGTATCGCCAAGCGGTAAGGCATCAGCTTTTGGTGCTGACATTCCTAGGTTCGAATCCTAGTATCCCATCCACTAAAACTTACAGTTCGCGGAATAGAGCAGCATGGTAGCTCGACGGGCTCATAACCCGTAGGTCGCTGGTTCAAATCCAGCTTCCGCAACCAATCATAAACCCTTATAAATATTACCTTTAACTAAGTTTTCAATTATAACATTTCGCCAATTCAAAAAATAACCGCAATTTTTCACCTAAATTATGCTACCATTTTCTTTGAAAATGCCTTCATAAATACTTCAAATGGAGTTTTAAAT
>JAYEPG010000116.1:0-10643 GCA_034723795.1 Campylobacterota bacterium | reverse complement strand
AGGAAATAAGACTATTTTATTATATACTATAAAATATAGAATAAAAAGGTAAAAGATTTAATGAAAACAATAAAATATAATAATCAATTTATAATCCCATCAAAAGTAGTATGTATTGGTAGAAACTTAATTTGATTGTTTTGTATAATCTATTATAGTCTTTCATATACTACTATTTATGTACCTTATCTATCATAATGAAAATTCTTTACATACTGTAGTCTTGTATATATTTGTATAGTTTTTCATGGAGTGGTGGAAAATAGGTGGAAAATTTAATGAAGAGATAAGTATGTCGTAAATTGTATTTTAAATATATAATTATGGCTGTATCTATTGCAAATACACTTCTTTCCCTAATATTGTAATCTTGCCTTATACTATCAAATTCACTAAATTTAATTTTTTATTATTGTTGTGTGTTTAAGTACTTTGATTATCTTTTTCCATAGTAAAATAACGCTATATAGTTTTACATATAAAAGTTACTAATATTTTCATCTAAGTAATCAAGTCTTTTTCGGCATGGGTAATATATCTATATATCAATTTTAAACTTAATTCTTAATTTCTATAAACTTACAAAGTTCAACATCTAATGCTTTTGCAATTTTATATAAATGTTCTAAATTAAAATGTTTATTATTAGTATTATTTTCAGCATAGTTAAAAAATGCACCTTGTTTTTGTCCAATTGTTAATGCAAGTTCTAATTGACTCATTCCATTTTCTTCTCTATATTTTTTTACATTCTTAGATACAATTTTATAAAAGTTTTCTATCTCATCGAGTTCTACATTTGATACAAACATGGTTATTATCCTATAGAATAGTTTTACCTAATGATAGATAAAGTAAGAATTGTTTACAATTTCATATAGGATACTTGTCTATAGGATGTATTGTTAATTAATTGAATTATTTAATAGTTAAAGGAATAAGAATAAGCAAATGTTAGATAGTATTTTGTTCATGCTAAATATAACTTCAAAACTAAAATTATCAACTTATATGATTTTACTGATATTGCTACTAACATTAGTGTCATTTACAGGTGTCTTATTTTTAAAAAATAATTTATTGGTATCAAATAAACTTAAGCAAGAGATTATCCTTAATACAATTCAAAGAGATACGTCAAATATACTTACAATAGTTTTATATAAATATGAAAAACAAAAAGACATATTAAAACAAAAACATAAAGAAGTATTTACATATCTAAGTGCAAAGAATAATCCATTGGGTGTTGATTTAAAAGAAATATATGAAAAAATAAACAATAAAGATAAAAGGTATAATATTTATATTACTGATGATAACTTAACAATAAAAAACACAACATTCAAAAATGACTTAGGGTTTAAATTATCTTTTGCAAAAAAGATTTTTAAACAACATAAAAAAGAAAAAGTTATAGGAGTATCTGCTCCAATATTAGAAGCTAGTTCAAATAAGTTTTTTAGTTACTCAGATTCATACTTGAATGCACCAAATAATAAAAAGGTACTGCAAATAAGTTATACCTATGAGGGCTTTGGAAATATATTAAAACAACTGAACAATAATATAAAAGAGTATAAAAGTATAAAAGATATTAAAGCTTATCTTTATTTAGATGAACATAAGTTTACTGCAGATTTTTATTTTAAAAAGTATAAATCTATTAAACCATCTTTAGAAGAACTTCAAAATAGAATAAAACAAGGTAATGAGCTTTCAAAGTTAAGTACAAATCATCCAATAAAAAAAGTGATAAAAAAAGATGGTAAAATATTTAATGAAATATATATTATTCAAGAAAGTCCTATATTTGAAGATGCAAAAATTATTTATTCAATATTATTTGACAAAAATGAGCATATTAATATGATACAAAAATATAATATACTCTTATATGTTATATTTGTAGTATTTATAATAGCACTAATAGTAATTGTATCTATTAAAAGAACCGAGGATAAATTAGAATTTCAAGATAAATTCGTACAACAATCTCTTCATGAGATAAAAACTCCACTAAGTATAATATTATTAAATAATGAACTTAGAAATTTAAAATATGGAGATGACGATTATAGTCTAAAAATAAACAATTCAATTCAAAATTTAAAAAATTCTTATGAAGATATGACTTTTATGATAAATATGGAACTGCAAATACCTTATCCTATAAAAGAATTATCTTTGAATGAAATTATAAATCAAAGAGTAAAAATATTTACACCTTTATTTAAAGCACAAAAAAAAGATATAGATTTAAAAACTAATAGTGGTTATATTGTAAATATCTCTTTCATGGAATTAGAAAGACTTATGGATAACAATTTATCAAATGCCTTAAAATATTCCTATATAAATACAACAACTAAAATTTCCTTAGAAGATAATATATTGACATTTACAACTGCAAGTAATAAAATAGTAAATGTATCAAAGATTTTTAAAAAATACTATAGGGAAGATACAATAAAAGGTGGTCATGGGATAGGTTTAAATATAGTTCAAGATATAATTAATAAATATAATATAAAAGTAGAAGTTAGTTCTAATGATGATTATACAACTTTTAAATATGTTTTATAATAAAAATATCACACTGGTAATATGATATGAAATATTTATTACTAGAAGATGATATAGAATTAAATGAAACTATTTGTCAAATATTACAATTGGAAAATTGTGATGTAAGCAGTTTTTTTGATGGTAGTGATGCATTATATCATATAGAAAAAAATAGATATGATGTATATATTATGGACATAAATGTACCAAATATAAACGGTCTTGAACTACTTGAATGTATAAAGAAAACGTATAAGAATTCAAAAGTAATAATGATTAGTTCAAATATAGATATTAAAACTATAGAGAAGTCTTATAATTTAGGTTGTTATGATTTTTTAAAAAAGCCATTTTATATTGAAGAGTTAAGACTTAAACTATTAAATATAAAAAAAGAATATTTTAGTAGTTTAAGATTGAGCAGAAATTTATATTATGATATAAATAATAAACAACTTTTAAGAGATGATATTCATATAGAACTTACAAAAAAAGAATCACTACTTTTATGTTTGTTGGTTAGAAACTATAATAAACTCGTATCAAAAGATGAAATAATTGAGTTTGTATTTGAAAATAAATATACAAATGATGTAAATATAAGAGCAATTATTACTAGAGTAAGAAAAAAACTAGATGATAATATCATAAGTACTGTTGCTGGTGTTGGGTATTGTTTAAGAGTTGTAGAAAATATCACAAAAATATCACGCTGATTTTATATAATTATTTTTATGAAGAAAATAATTTTTTTATCACTAGTTTTAATAAGTTTAGTTTTCGCTGCAAATGAGAGTAAAAGTTGGACTATTGTTGTTTGTTCTACAAAAAATATAGAGAATGCAGATACTTTTATAAGAAAAAATATAAGAAAAAATGTACAAAATATCTATGTATTTAATAATGCTTATAACTATAAAACAACATATGGTGCTTTTAAAACACAAAAAGAAGCATTGAATTTTTATAATAAATTTATAAAAAAAATTAATGGGTTTAAGCCATATATTATAAAAACTAAATATAATTTAAGTCAACCAAAACAAATTAATAACTTAGTAAAACTATATAAGCCAAATAGTATAAAAAAATTACTAAAAAAGACAACTACTAGCAATCACAAGAAAATAAGAAAACAAATAAAATCAAATGATTGCTATACTATTGCAATTTGTTCTACTTCAAATATACAAAATGCAAATAATTTTATAAAAAATAATATGAAAAATGCACAGTTGAAAAAAATATATATATTGAATTACGTTAATAGATATATCACAACTTATGGTGCTTTTAAATCATATATTAGTGCAAAAGAGTTTTTAAATAGATATTCTAATACCATAAAAAACTCTGAGCCTTATATCTTGAGAAATAAAGATAGTTTAACAACGACAAATAAAAACTCTAATATTGTAAAAGTCATTTTGCCTAAAGAATTAAGAAAGCAACAAGAATTAAATGATAAAAATATAGTTAAAAAAGAATTAAATGAACCAATTAAAATAATTGTTAAACAAGAAAGTAAAACAACAACAAACTTTGTAAAATCATTAAAAACTAAAAAATACAAAGTTATACCATCCTTAAAAATGTCGCAAACAAAGCTATCGGGAGATTTAATGTTTGGTACAAATGGTACAAGTGTAGATTTTGGTACTATAGGTGTTGGTAAAACAAACAGTTTTATACCATCAATAGAAGTGATAATAGGTAAAAAGCATAAAGTTAAATCATCATATACAACAAGTATCTTTAGTGGAAACAGTAAACTGTCAAATCCAATAATACTAGATAATTACACATATAATAGTGGTGAAAATATATCTACAAATATATCCACAACTTGGTATCAAAATGGATACAAATATAACTATAAAGATAACGATTTAGGATTAAACATTCATAGCTACAACAGTGATATAAAAATATCAAACAATACAAATACAACTTCTGTAAACTTGAGCTACCTTTTCCTTGCACTTACTTTCGATAAATATCATCATTTCAATGGATATGCTATTGGATATGGTGGAAGTATTGGAAAAGGTAGTGGGGTTAACTATCTTGATTATTATCTAAATTTAGAAAAACCTATAAACTATATAAAAGATTCAAGTATTTCGATAGGGTATAGCTCACAACGATTAAGTTTTGACGATAGTATATATAGTGGAAAATCTAACCATCAAGGTATTGATTTTATGTTTAAAAAAGAGTTTTAGAATTAAAAAAAGGAGAAAAAAGATTTATGAAGATATTAAAATATATTATATCTAGTAGTTTGTTAGCATTAGTATTAACTGCTTGTGATGGTGGAGGAGGTGCTAGTGGTTCAAACAGTACAACTCCTGTAGATACAGTACTTCAAGGACAATTTATAGATGCCCCAGTAATGGGATTAAGGTATGTTACTGCTACACAATCTGGATATACAGATTCAAATGGTAATTTTAATTATAAAAGTGGTGAGCAAATAGAGTTCTTTTTAGCTGATTTATCATTTGGAAAAGTAGATTCTCAAGCTACAATTACACCTTATGCACTTGCAGGTGATACAGATATTTACAATCCCTCAACAAAAGCAGTAAATATAGCAAGAATTTTACAATCTTTAGATGATACAACTTCTAATAACGATTTAATTACTCTACCTCAAACACTTCATAGTATGAATATATCTGATACTAACCTTTCATCTGCTTTAGATACCCCTTTTTGGGATATTCTTGTAAAAGCACAAGTTCAAACAACAAAGTCTTATAGTTTAAAAACAAAAGATAACGCAACAAATATTATGATAAATTATCTAGTTCAAAATAATATATCAATTGTAAAAAAGGAAGAGCAATTATCAGAAAAACTTCCTGCTACACTGAGTGAATTAAAAGGAAATAGATACTATATGGTTATGGATAGAGTTGCTTTAAGTGATAATAATATTTCTTCTGACTTAGATAATCCAGAAGTTCAAGGTAGCATGCATAATACAGGTGGTATTCTTGATTTAGCCATTGGCGGTAAAGGATTTTTTAAACTTTTAAAACCAGATGGTGAATATGTATATACACGAAATGGACAATTCAAACTTAGTGCAGATGGAGAGATAGTGCATAACACAGGTTATCTACTTATACCAAATATTGCTATACCTCCAATTGACATAACTTTTGAATTTTCAGATGATGGTATTATAAGTATGATTGATCTTGTAACAGGAGATGCTACTATGTTAGGACAAATTACACTTACAACTTTTTCAAATACTTTTGGACTAGCTCAAATTGAAAAGAATATATTTATACCTACTTCACTATCAGGAGATGAAACTACAGAAACTCCAAAAGAAAATGGTATGGGTGAAATAGTTCAAGGTATGGTAGAAGGAAGTTATCCAAGAGGAATAATAAAAGCCACAACATATTTCGATGAAGATATAAATAAAAGAGTTAGTACGGGTATATTTGGAACAACTACCGAATCATTTAATATTAATGGTAATAGTGGAATGTTTCCGCATGATGTAAATAATGAAAATTCATTTAATCAGTATACAAATCTAAATATTGAAATTTACCAAGTTACTGATGAGTATACTGAATTATACATAAAAGATGATAATGGTGTTTTGATTAGAAAAGAATATCTATTTCTTGATAACCAAAAAAGAGATATATTTTTTGATAAATTAAAATATACTTCTTATTTTAAATCTATTAAAAGTATAGAAAGAATTGGAGAAGTAGGAGGGAATGCCCAAACTTTTGATAGTGTTACTGATGTTAAATTAGTTGATAACTATGCGTACATTACTAGTTCCGATAATTATTTAGCAATAGTGAATATTTCAGACAAAACAAATCCACAATTTATAAGTAAAGTTGAAACTTCTAGTCAAGCGCACAATTTAGAAATAGTAGGCAACTATGCATATATTAACTCCAATAATTTAACAATAGTAGATATTGCAGATAAATCTAATCCGCTTTTAGTTAGTGAATTTGATGCTAATTTTTTGAATGTTGAAGACAATGGTAACTACACTTATGCTTATAGTAATAATCACCCTAATTATATCTTTAGAATCATAGATACAATAGATAAATTAAATCCAACTATTGTAGGGTCGCTTGAAATAGATAGTTCAATTAAAGAGGTTGAAATAAATGAAAATTTTGCTTATATTCTTACTTGGTCAGATAATTTTCTAATAATTGATATTTCAGATAAGACAAATCCAGCTGTGATAAGTACATCTGTAATTAGTGGATACCTTAATGATATAGAGGTATTCGGTGATTATGCTTATATTAACAGTGGTTACGAATTAAATATATTTAATATCTCTGATAAAAAAAATCCAGTAATTATAAATAAAGTTGCTTCTGAGAATGGATATAATTTAAAAATTTCTCATAATCATATTTTTATTAATAAAATGTCCAATATAACAATTATGGATATCACAGATAAAGAGAATCCTAAATTAGAAATAATATATACAGCTACAAGTTTTGCAGATAGAATCATAATGAATGTTTCTGGAGATTATATTTACTGGACTGATTCTCAAAATTTAGTAATATATAAAATAAATTATAAAGACTGGATGAATTAATGCTAAAGATACTAAATACAGCTATAGCAGGACTATCAAGCAGTATCGTAGCCATAAACAATGAGTCTAATAACATAGCAAATGTAAATACAACTGGATATAAAAGTACTAGAACAGACTTTGCTGACCTTTTTTATGGTCAAAAAGTTGGACACGGTACACAAGTAAACTCTATACATACAAATACAGGTCAAGGAAATATAAAACTCACAAAATCTAATACAGATTTAGCATTAAGTGGAAGTGGCTACTTTATAGTAAACGATGGTAGTGGTGAACCAAAATACACCAGAGATGGTCATATGTTTTTTAAATCTGATGGTACTTTTGTAAATAACCAAGATGATATAGTCCAAGGGTGGTTACAGCTTTGTGATGATGGAAGTGTAGATACTTCAAAACCAATACAAGATATCATCATTACTCATGAAGAAACATGTCAGATAGATATAGATGCAAATCTAAATAGTGGTACAAATACTTATGGTGAAAAATTTGGACTTATAGATGATGTTTGTGATGATGACAATGGATATACTACACCAGATGGGAAACCAATAGAACTTAAAGATGGACAAGGGATAAGCGTAACATTAAATGCACCTATTAAAAATCTTGATGGGACTATAGGAGAAGTTGGTACGGATGATAAATATAACTTTTTTATAGATAGTGATAATAAAAATAATTTAATTCATGAAACCCAAAAAAATGTATTAGAATTTTGTGAAAATACAAAAACAACATTAACTATAACTAATTTTGCAGAAGGTGAAGTATATACTGATAATAATGATGAGATAATAATAACAGGTTCTACAACTGGAGCTACTGCTACTATTAAAAAAACAGATACAGATGATTGGGTTATTGATAACGGTCTTGATGCTACTGTAACATTTGATTCAAGTACGGGTATTTTAACAATAGATACAAATGAAGAGCTAACCTTAAGTGTAATCGATGATAAAGAGATAGATGCAGATATTGCTAAAGGTTACACTGATGAATACACTAAAACTACATCAACAGCAGATGGAGAAGAAACACTTTTATATACCATAAAAGAGACAATGAATACTTTTGAGTTAGATTTTGATAATTTTGCAAATAATAATAGTGATGACATATTAAAGATAACAAAAGCAGATGGTACACTAATTGCTGAAATTGATAAAACAGGTGTAGTCTCAAATACTGATCCTGATATAGTGATAACAACAACAGGTGAAACTGTAAATATAAAGTTTAATGATGTACAAGAGGAGCTAAAAGTAGTCTCAACTGATGTGATATTAGATACAAATAAAGTTAAAGTAGATGAATTAGATGCAAATATTGATTTTAAAGTAACACAAGATAATACAAATAATCAAGTTTTTGAAGTAGATGGAAAACTTGATACTGTAGCAAGTGATGGAATAGAAACCGAACTGTTTACGATACCTAATAAAGCAGATGATACAAAAATAGATACTAAAGATATGGCAACTACAGATATATTGTATATAAGAGATAAAGCAACAGGTGATGAACTAGCAAGAGTTGAAAATGGAGTTTTAACAAAAACAGATGAGACAAATGTAACATTTACTTTAACAGGAACGGAACTTGACTTAGATTCAGTTGGTGTAAACTTTGGTATAGATATAGCAGTAAGTGCTAAACCTGATGATAGTAAAAGGGTGCATATTGGTTCTCAATTAATTCCAGATGATTTTGACTGGGCTGGTTTTGCACCAAATTATAATATTCCTGTAAATCTTGATTTAAGTACTCCTCAAGTATTATTTACTTCGCTTCCACCAAATGTAATTGATAAATTAACATTAACATTTAATGACTTTGATTTTGAAAATGAATATATTAGAATTGAAGACCCAAATAATAGCAATAATATAGTCGGAGATCTAACAATAGGCGGCTTACCAAAAATTATTAATGAAACTAGTAATAATTTAACTAATTTTATAGATAGTTGGGATTATAGTGATTTTGATTTAAGTGATGGTACAGATAAATATTTAATTATTGATAACATTAAACAAAATATTCGAATCACTTCTGGTGGAGTCAATCAATCTCTCACAAATATGAAATTTGATCTGAAGTCTGGTTTTAAAATAAGTGATTTAAACATAAAAGCATACGATATAAATATTCCTGATATTGTACATATACCTATAGATGATTCTATTGTGGGTGGAACTATGGATTTGAACAATCCAAAAGATATAAATATAACAACGGCAAAATATTCTCAACACCAAGTAAACTTTAATTTCTTAGATAGTGTTGATTGTAGTACAGGACTAGTATCTGATACAGACAAAGAAAATTATAGTTTTGATAGTATGGCTAGTTTGGCAAAATCTATAGAGGATAGTTTTGGTACAAATGATGATGCAGTATCAGCAAACTTTGGAGAACCAAATATAGCAGTAACCATAGAAAATGGTAAGTTTGTGTTTGAAAATAATTGTGATGAAGAGATAGACTTAGATATAAGTGGTGCAAATAGTGACTTTGCTTCACACTTTTTCCCTTTAGATCAAACTATACCAGCAAGTGGTAAGGTATATAGTCATCAGATACATACAGATAAAATACTATTTGATATACCTATGGATATATATGATGAAAATGGACATAGGTATGATAGTACATTTTCATTTACTAAAATAGATGAACAAAATTGGAAATATAGTGTAACTACAGATGGACTCACAAAGATAGGAGATAGTGCAAACAGTACAAATACAAATACATATAACAACGGTATTATAAAATTTGATAGTTATGGAAACTATATATCACATACACCAAATCAACTATTATTTTTATCATCTACATCATCAGATTGGCAAAATATATCTATAGATTTAGAGGGTATAACAGCAAAAGATATGCAGTCACAAATATATGACACCTTTCAAAATGGTTTTAACTATCAAGACTTAAACAATATAATTATAGATGATGATGGAGTTATATCAGCAGTATCAAATAGAGATAATGATAGAAAAAAAGTAGCACAAATAGCAATAGCAAGATTTACAAATGAACAAAATCTTAGTCCATTAGGAGATAACTACAGAGGTGCAAACTATGATACGGGGTCACCTATTATCAAAACAGCAAAAGAGAGCCACTCCACAATAGTATCAAATGCCTTAGAGATGAGCAATGTTGATTTAGGAGAAAGCTTAGTAAACTTGATGGTAAAACAAAAAGCATATGAAGCAAATGCAAAGTCAGTAACTACAGCAAATGATATATTAACTACTATCATGTCTTTAAAAAGATAAAAGAAACACTATAAACTATAGCATTTTATAGTGTTTCTATTGTTTAAGGGCTTTATTAGTCCTATGTACGTGAACTTGTACACAAAACACTATAAAATATCCTATAACAAGATAAACTATAGGGTAAATATAAAAAATGAAAAAATCCA
>JAYEPG010000115.1:0-2119 GCA_034723795.1 Campylobacterota bacterium | reverse complement strand
AATATATTTTAACTCAAATACCAATTTATAGAGATAAAAATAAAAGTCTTGAAGAGTTGTTGCCTTGGAATGTTAAGCTAGATTAGATTTAGGTTATAGAGTATCAGACTTGGTGGGTACATATTATTTTTAAACCATTTTGTGTATATCTTTTGATACTCTTTAGTTTTTAAAAATTTCCTTAGTTCTTTATCAAGTTTTTGTGCTAAGTTTGCTTGACTTTTATGAACTCTTATCGCTCTTTTTATCTCTTTGAGTGGTTTTCCAAATGAAACTACTTTGTCACTTAAGTCTAATTGTTTTAATAGATTGTTTATAATTATTTCAGGAAATACCAATACATCTACTTGACCTGTGATCAATAAAAAGATAGCTTCTTCAGGGCTATTTACAGTTGTTGTTAAATCTGATGGATGGTTTTTCATAAGCCTTGCACCAATATTGCTTTTGACGATTACTATTTTTTTATCTTTTATATCATCTAAATTTGAAATAGTAGTTGTTACTTTTCTTTTAAAAGCTTTTATATTAAAAGTATCCATAGGTGTTGTGAATATTGAGTTTTTCATTCTGTTTTTTGATATACCTGAGTTTGGTATAAGATCAGCTTTGCCTTCTAATAAATAATCTGAAGCACTAGAAAATGAATCTTTTACAATGTATTCCACTTTAAAATTAGAATTTTTTGCCACTTCGTTTAAAACATCAACTGCAAAACCAGATACAGTGCCATCTTTATCAACACTATAATATGGTAGAAAGTTAGCAGGTATGACTGCTTTTATTGTTTTGTTTGCATACAAAAAATTGATAATAATAAATATAGATAAAAAAATCTTCACTAAAAGTCCTCATAAAATGGTATTTGTTAATATATTGTATCTAAAGTTTATAAAAATGTAAGAAAAATGAAATTATTAGATTTTGTTTAATTTTTGTTCGATATACTTATGCCAATAGAAAGCATATCTGTACTTAGCTAGAAGTGATGACTTAGTTTGTTGGCATAGATTAAAAAGGTAGGGTTTACTCTCTACCTTTTTTTATGGTTACTTCTAGTTCTCATCGTTTCTGATGGGAATTCATACTTATTTTTTATTATTTAAATATTAATATACACTCCCATCAGAGAGAGACTGTGAAATAACACTTTAAACTCTTCGGAATCTGGACTTTAGTTGCGACTAATGCCAATTTAAACTCACATTAGGCCCAGACTAAAGTCGTGGGTTCCGAAATAAGTCAATGCCTGACTATTATATTTCATTTTACAACTCTTAATGATTTAATCTATGCAGCTATATGAGGAATATTATTAATTGTATCTTTCTCTTTTTCATAAGTTTTATATAAATCATAAGCATTTTGAAGATTGAGCCAGAACTGTGGAGTTGTTCCAAAATATTTTGATAACTTTAAAGCCATAAGAGATGTGATACCTCTTTTTTCATTATATAATTCACTTAAAGTTTTAATACCAACTTTTAAATCCTTTGACAGTTTAGCTTGTGTCAGATTTAATGGTATTGCAAACTCCTCTTTTAATATAATTCCAGGGTGAGAACTGGGTCTAATTGCTTTCATATTTTTTCCTTATTTATGGTAGTCATCAATATATACATCATAAGCATTTGAATTCTCAAATTTAAATATTACTCTAAATTGATCATTGATTCTAATGCTACAAAAACCTTTTAAATCTCCTAGAAGGTGTTCAAAATGATTTGATGGTGGAACTCTTAAATCTTCCCAGTCAAATGCAGCTTCTAACATATCTAACTTTCTTTTACCCACTTTATTAACTGCTTGAGAAAATTTCTTTTGGTAAATACCATCAAATAGTTGCGAAGTTTTTTTACATTTAAAAGATTTTATCATGTAGTTATATTATCACATTATGATAAGTTTGTCAATAGATACAAAAAAACTGCTGTTTTCATTTTTATTTCTTGACTTGGTTTCATGATGTTAACTTGTTAGGAGTGATGACCTAACTTTGGAACATAGAAAATTAGGTAGGGTTACGGCTCTACCTTTTTTTATACTGCGGGTAGTGTTGCAGCTTCATCTTATAAGTATTAAATATTAATATACCGCCAAATCAAATAATAAAAACAAT
>JAYEPG010000114.1:0-2126 GCA_034723795.1 Campylobacterota bacterium | reverse complement strand
TAAATCTTATAAAAATGCTTGCAACTGAACTTAGTAATATACAAACTTTAAAAGGCTTGATTTATGTAACACATAATATATTAGATGCTCTACTTTTAGCTTCAAAAGTTATAGTTTTAGGTGGTAGCCCATCAAGAATAGTTTATGAAAAAGAGATAGATATACCACTTGGAAAAAGAGATTGGAAAGATAAAGAGTTGATTGATATAGAAAAAGAGATAACTAAGATATTTTTAGATTAATCTCTTTTTTTGTAATTATTAATATATATTATGTTAAAATCATCTCATACAAATCTGTTATGATAGGTGGTCTTTTAGTAAATTCTGCATCTGGTGTATATGCATTTGACCCATCAAGTGATTAACCAATCAAAACTGCTCAAACAGGATTCAATAAATTTAAAGAGTTCGGATCTAGAATTCCAAATAAGAATAGTGGAGTTTTTTTAGATTTTGAAAATATAGCCGCACAAACTATAAATAATGCAAAACAAAATAAATATTTAGCACCAAATGATATATCAAGACTATTGAAATCTTGGAGATATTTAAAAGCTGATATGTTTAAAAACTTAGCAATACTAAAAAAAGAACAAAAAGCTTTATCTGAAAAATTTAAAGAAAGTCTTGCTAACTTATTTATATTTATATTAACTATAATAGTTGCAATTATTGCGTTTGTTATGATATTTAACTTTGTTATATCAAGAGGAATTATACAGTCGCTGTGTACATTAGAAAACTCTATGAAAAATTTAGCAGAGGGTAAAGATAGCAATGAGATAGTTTTAAATAATAAAGATGAAACAATGAAAATTGCAGATTATTTCAATATATATATCAGAAATATTAAAAATGGGATGGAGCAAGATAGAATAGTTATAAATGAAACTAAAAATATCATAGAAAAGATAAATGGTGGTATGTATAATACAACTGCAAAAGGTATTGCAGATTCTAAAGAGGTAGCAGAGTTAGTTGAGTCATTAAATAGTATGATTTCAAGAAGTTCTGATAATCTTACTGAACTTACAAAAGCACTTATCTCTTTTGGTAACTCTAAATTTGACCATAAAGTTCCACGCATTGAAGGGTTGACTGGACTTATGGCATCAATTCTTCTAGGAATAAAATCTACAGGAAATACTGTTTCTGAACTTTTAGCCTTAATAGGTAATTCAACAAAACAATTAATTCATAGTTCACAAAACCTTACAGACTCATCAAGTGTTCTAAGCAATTCTTCAAATGCACAAGCCGCATCACTAGAGGAAACAGCAGCAGTAGAAGAGGTAACTAGTACTATTGTTAGTAGTTCAGAAAATACAATTAAAATGAGTCAGTATGCTAAAGAGGTAACATCTTCTGCAAATGATGGTAAAGAGTTAGCAAATAAAACAGCATTAGCTATGGATGATATAACAAACGAAGTTGGCTCAATTAGTGAAGCTATAACAATTATTGATCAAATAGCATTTCAAACAAATATTCTTTCACTTAATGCAGCAGTTGAAGCAGCAACAGCAGGAGAAGCTGGAAAAGGTTTCGCAGTTGTAGCTCAAGAGGTTAGAAACCTTGCTTCAAGAAGTGCAGATGCAGCAAATGATATTAAAGCTTTAGTTGAATCAGCAAAACAAAAAGCATTAAATGGAAAAACAATATCATCGGATATGATAAATGGATATAGTAAATTAAATGAAAATATTTCAAATACTATGGATCTTATAGATATAGTTGCAGGAGCAACAAAAGAGCAACAGGAAGCTATGACACAAATAAATGATGCTATTACAACTTTAGATCATGCTACACAAAAAAATGCAACTGAAGCAGGATCTATAAATGATATGGCAAAATCAAATGAACAATTAGCTTTAAAACTACAAACTGCAATTGATAGAACATCGTTTGATAAAAATTGTAAAAAAAGAGTTTGTGATGTTCCAATGATATTTGATACAGCAAAATTAAAATCAAATCATACTTTATTTAAAGATGATGCTTTTGATAGATCTGGAGATGGTAGTAAAATAAAATTAAAAAATCATCATGAATGTACACTGGGTAAATGGATAGATGCACATGAAAATGAAGAGTTTGCATCTTCTAAAGAGTGGAAAATTC
>JAYEPG010000113.1:0-2137 GCA_034723795.1 Campylobacterota bacterium | reverse complement strand
AATTTAAAACCATTTTTATTTAATAAAGTTGGCAATTTAAAATCCTCGTTTGTATTTTAAATATTATATCTAAAATATTTAAATTTTTAAGAATTGCTTGAATTTACAGTGAGACATAACGACTGAACTGAAGGACAAGTGGACTTACGACTTGACAGTTCAATCTTTAAATTTTATCTAATCGAAGCTTTTAAGCTCGAAAAATCGCAGTATCCACTTGTTCTTCTTCCTGTGTTTTGTTAGTGGTCTTTTCTATAAAGCCCAAATTTCCATTGCTTTTTCATATAAAAACTCTGCTCTTTCATCTATTTTATTTTCATCCCAAGTTTCATATTGAAGATATTCATTTATTGTTTCAATACCACTTGTAAATTTAATTAACCCACTATGCTTATCTGTTCCATTTTTCTTTTTATCCCAATTTGAATCTCTAATTGAACTATTTAGCGATGATGTAATAATTGCTAAATTTCCTAATGTCAATAGTTTGTTATTTCTATTTTGTCTTTCTTCATCTGTAAAAGATTTATATTTATCCCAATGGTTTTCCCATTTTTTAGGCATCATATGTTCTAAACTATATCTATCTAACCCTAGAAGACCTGTTGAATGTTTGCTTTTATCTTTTATTCTAATTATTGATTCAATTAAATAGATGATCCCTCTAGTTTGTTTATTAACTATTTTTGAATTTAAAAACCCTTGTTTAACAACTTCATCAGATGGCATAGAGTTATTTTTATCTGTTTTTTCATTAATTAAATTTTGAAATTTTTCTTTTGAAGTAATTTCGTTAGAAATTAGTTCTTCTGAAAATAAATTACTATAACTTTTATTTGTTGATTTTGAAATCATTCTTCTCATTAAATATGATTCTAAATACATAAAAATATTTTTTTGTTCTTCTTTGTTGTCTTTTGTATTATTTAATACATATAGTACAAATGGAATAATAACTGTATACTCAAGACCAAATATCAAAGCATTTATTCTTTCAATTCCATACACATCTGTTAATTCTGTATCAATAATATTAAAATTAATATTGTCTTTGTAGAGTATTGCATATTCTTTTATTTCTTGAATTAACGATACTTTATCAACATTGTATATTTTCATAAATTCTTTGTAGCTTTCAAATAAATTACTAAATTTACTTAGTCGTTTTTTATCATCAGTTTTAACATTTATATTTTTATCTTGTAATTTTATTTGTAAAAATGAATAGAAGAATAAATCAATATTTTCTCTTTTTGTTCTACCAGCAGTTACTTCTCTATCCCAAAACTCTTTAGTCTCATCATCTTTTTCAAAAATTTGTTTCCAATTTGCATCGTAAGAGTTTAAATCATCTCTACCAAAAAAATGATTTTTTAATAACTCGGCAGTTGTTAATCTAACTCCTAATGAGTTGATTGTATCGAATATTTGTTGTTCGTCTTCGTCTATTCCTAAGTCAATACCAACAAACATTACATTTGATAATATTTTTTGAAAATTTAGTTTTTCTGCCTTAATATTATTTTTAAAATAAGTATATGCTCTGCTTATATTATTTGTTTTATCAATATCTTTTTCTGTTTCAAGATTTAATATTTCATTATAATTATTTATATCATTATGATTATGCTCTAGTGCAATACTGTCATCAATAAGTTTGAAAACTCTTTCAAACTTATTATTTTCATTATTTTTTAAACATAAAGTTTTTAAAAATATACTTAATGTTGTTAATCTTTGTTGTCCATCAATTAATGTTCTTACATCACTTACAGATTTTGTGGTGCTTGTCATTTGTTGTTTTAATATAACTGAACCTAAAAAATAAGGTGTATTTTGTTGTGATATTTCTTCCATATCTTCAAGTAACCTTCCCCATTGTTCATCTTCCCAAACATATGCTCTTTGAAAAAATGGAATTTCTAAAATTCTATTACCGTTAAATATATCACTTATTGTTTTTTTACCTGCTTCCAAGTATATCTCCTTATTTTATGTTTGCTTTGACCACTAACGGCTGAGTTGAGAAACAAGGTAAGCTAACGTCTTAAATCTCTGAATTTTTATATATCTTTATGCGACACATAAAAGCTTGATGTTTTCGCGGCTATTACCTTGTTTCTTTCTCCAACGATTT
>JAYEPG010000112.1:0-2150 GCA_034723795.1 Campylobacterota bacterium | reverse complement strand
AAGGTTAAATATTTGAACTTTACAAACAAAGAACTTATTATATTCGATTTGGATGGTACACTTATTGATAGTGTTCCTGATTTGGCATCAAGTGTGAATCATACTTTAAAGAGTTTAAATCTAGATGTTTTTCCTGAAGATACTATTCGAACTTGGGTTGGAAATGGTGCTGCTACTTTAGTAAAGAGAGCATTAAGTAAAGGTGTAACTATTAAAGATGATATTGATGAAGATTTATTTTCAAATGCTTTGGATATATTTTTAAACTATTATTCAAATAATTTAACAGTATCAACAATATTATATAAAGGTGTAAAGCAGACTCTAGAAAGTCTACAAAATAAAAACTATAGATTGGCTATAGTTACAAATAAACCATTTGATTTTATTGAGCCTATATTAGAATGTTTAGAGTTAAGTGACCTATTTGAGTACTATATTGGTGGAGATAGTTTAAGTGTAAAAAAACCAAACCCTATGCCACTATTGCATGTATGTGAAAAACTAAATGTAAACGTTGAAAGTTCACTTATGATTGGTGACTCTAAAAATGATATTGTTGCTGCAAATGAGGCAAATATGGATTCAATTGCACTTAGTTATGGATATAACTATGATGAAGATATATCAATATATAATCCAAATATAGTTTTTGATAATTTTGCAGATATAGATAAAGTATTATAAAATGGCTATAAAAAATAAAGCGAAAATTGCAGTAGTAGGTGGTGGAATTGCTGGTTCTTCAATCGCTATATATCTTGGTAAACTTGGACTTGATGTTAGTTTATTTGAAAAAAATGGTTCTATTGTAAGTGGACCACCTATTTGCCATCTTCATGCTGGTGGAAATTTATATCGTGAAATATCTGATGATTCATGTATTACTTTATTAAAAGAGTCAATAGACCTTTTAAAACTTTATCCAAATGCCATTGACTATAGACCAACAGTTTTAGCTATTCCAAAAGAGGATAGTGGAAATCCTGAAGATATATTTGAAAGATTAAATTTATTAAAAAAAGAGTACGAAAACCTTATTCAATCTGATATTAGTAATAAAGTATTATGTTCAAGTCAAGAGTATTTTAAGATATATGATAAACAAACAGTTATAAATTTAAAACATAGAGATATAGTACAAAATCCATCAAACTTTGATGAGTGGATGATTCCAGTTGCAAAAAATGTAGATATTGAAAAATTAAAATTCCCACTTATTATGGTACAAGAATATGGTTTAAATATTTTTAGATTATCAGCTAGTGCATCTTTGATGATGGAAAATATAGAAAACTTGAATCTTTTAACAAATACAAAAGTAACAAATGTTTTTGAAGATAAACAAAAAGATGGATATATTTTAGAATATACAAAAGATAATAAACAAAAAAGTGAACATTTTGATTATTTGATTAATTCTGCTGGATTTAAAACTGGAAGTATAGATGATATGCTTGGGTTTAAAAAAGATAGATTAGTAGAGTTTAAATCTGCATATGTGACAAAATGGAATGGTTGTTCTGATATATGGCCTGAGGTTATTTTTTTTGGTCAAAGGGGAACACCTCAAGGTATGGGACAATTTACACCATATCCAAATGGACATTTTCAAATACATGGAATGACAGAATCAATTACTCTTTTTAAAGATGGATTGGTAAAAAACTGTTCAAAAAGTTCTCAACCAAAGCTATCTTCTAAGTTTATAAATAAGATTGATAAAAATTGGTCTGCATTGGATATTGAGTTAAGAACCAAAAGGGCAATTAAACATATAAAACAATTTATTCCAACTTTTAAAGATGTAGAAGTAGCATCAAAACCACTTTATGGGGCACAACAAATTCCTGGAAATGAAGCTAGTTTAAGAACTGCCGATGTTTCATTTGAGAATACAAGATATGCCAGATGTGAAATTGTTAAAGCATCATCTGTTTTAACAATGAGTGACTTAATTGTAAAACAACTTATAAATTTAGATTATTTAGAAAATGATGTACAAAGTAAGCGAGAGTTTTTATATGATTTTAATTTAGATTCAAAAGAGATAACAAAAGCCGCAGTTGAACTTTGTGAGAATAGAAGTTATCCATCTGATTTAGCGTACACTAATACACCAGTAAATAGATGTAATAGTATATGATAAA
>JAYEPG010000111.1:0-2174 GCA_034723795.1 Campylobacterota bacterium | reverse complement strand
CAAGAACAGTCTGATTTGATATTTAATAACTTTATAAATAAAGATAATATAATAAACATATATACAAAACTTCAGAATGCTACACCTCAAGATATTGATAAGT
Organism: Campylobacterota bacterium; assembly: GCA_034723795.1. GTDB lineage: Bacteria > Campylobacterota > Campylobacteria > Campylobacterales > Arcobacteraceae > JAIOSF01. Next base: position 2,071 of record JAYEPG010000111.1, on the reverse strand, counting down.
TACATATCGAACTATATAATATTATGAAAAATAAGATTGTGGGGATAGATGACAAAACAGCAAAGATTCATTTTATAACACCAGATAATAAAAGTTTTTTAAGGACACATAGACCAAATGAGTATGGTTTTGATACAACAGATATATTTAAAACTGCAACATATGTAAACAAACACCATATAAAATATGATAGCTTTGAGATAGGCAAGGAGTTTAGTGCATATATATTTATATATCCTTTAAAAGATAAACAAAACAAACATCTAGGAACTGTTTTTATTGCACATAAATATTCTGAATTTACAAAAAAGTTTATGGAGCATTTTAAAGTTGGTAGTAACTTTCATTTAAAAGAGACAATTATTGATAAAAAGTTTAGCTCAAATATAAAAGATACAAAATACACAAAAAGTGTATTTGATGGATTTTATGCAAAAAAAGAGTTAATAGAAAAAACATCAAAAGTTGTAGGTAAAGAGTTCTATAAGTATAAAGCATCTTTAAGTGCTGAGCTAAAAGCATTAAGTGAAATATCTCAGCATAAAAGTACCTCTATTTATGACAAAAATACAAACACAACATTTACCTTTATACCAATTATAAATAAAGTTACCAAAGAGGTTGAAGCGATATTTTCTATAAGAACCACTAACCATAGAGTAAAAGAGATTATAAAAAATGTACAAATTATAGCAACTTTTTTAACTTTGATTATATCTCTTATTCTATTTTTTGTATACTTTTTATTAAGAACGAAAGAGAAAGAGAAAGAACAGTTAGAAAATCAAAATAAAACCCTAGAAGAAACAGTAAAACAAAAAACAAATGAACTGCAAATAAGTTTAGACACAATTAGCAATGAACTCATATACTCAAAAACAGATTTAAATGGAATTATTACAGAGGTTAGTAATGCTTTTTGTCATACCTCTGGGTATTCTAAAGATGAACTAATTGGTAAAGAACACAGCATAATAAGACATCCTCATACAGATAGTGATATATATAGTTTAATGTGGAAAACTGTCGCACATGATAAGGTATGGTATGGAAAAGTAAAAAATTCAAAAAAAGATGGTGGACACTATGTTGTAGATATGGCAATATCCCCTCAATACAATTTAGAAAATAAGAAGATTGGATATATGGCAATTATGCATAATATAACTTCTAAAATAGAACTAGCAAAATTAAATGATGACTTAGAGTTTAAAATAAAAGAGGAAGTAGAAAAGAACTTAGCAAAAGAGATGCTTCTATTTGAACAATCAAAAATGGCAAATATAGGTGCAATGATAGGTAACATTGCACACCAATGGAGACAACCTTTATCTGTAATATCAACAACTGCGTCAGGAGTTCAGGTTAGTTTAGACTATGATACATTCAATAAAGAGGATCTTCCTATGTTTATGGATGTTATACTTGAAAGAACAGTATATTTATCTGAAACAATAGATACTTTTAGAAACTTTTTAAAAGAGAAAAAAGAGTTAAAAGAGGTTGTTTTACAAGATAGAATTAATATTGCACTTGGTATTGCAGGTGTAGCATTAAAAGATAATGCAATTGTTTTACATACAAACATAGATAATGAAAATAAAATAAAAATAACTATGGTAGTAGGTGAGTTAACAGAGGTAATAATAAATATACTAAATAATGCAAGAGATATTATTTTAGAAAAAGATATTAAAAATTCTTGGGTTAAATTAGAACTTATAAAAAAAGATACTAAAGCAATCATAACTATTGAAGATAATGGAGGTGGAATCCCTGATGATATTTTACCACATATATTTGATGAGTATTTTACAACTAAAGATGATGACAAGGGGACAGGATTAGGACTACATATGAGTTATCAAATAATAACAAAAAGTATTAAAGGTAATTTGTATGTAGAAAATACGAAAAATGGAGCTAAATTCTTTATAGAATTACCTCTTGGGTAGTTTTAATTTATTTTATAATAGAATAACCAATAAAATAAACCAAAATTTAAGTTCGAAGTGCAATTTTTAAGTTAAAAATAATACCAATTTTTACCTTAAGCTGCCATTTCAAGACC
>JAYEPG010000110.1:0-2177 GCA_034723795.1 Campylobacterota bacterium | reverse complement strand
TGCCGTAAGCCTCTTCTATTTTAAATGTCTCCATATGTGGAAAATCATTTGGGTCATTTGGATCAAATCTTAAAATTTGGATATTTAATACTCTTGGGTTATTCTCTTTACTCATATATTTTCCCCTAATCTTTCATTTTTACCTTGATATTTTTTAGGTAATTTATCAATAAAAGGCATTATTGTATTTTGTATATCAAACCTGTTTGCCCCTTCACTTTTTAGTTTTTCTGTTATTGTATCTACCATCATTTTTCTAGTTTTTGTATCTTTATGATGTTGCGTTAAATCTTTTCCATATCCTCTAAAGCCAGGAGGTAGTTCCATATTTGATACAACTATATCTTCATAAGAAACAGTTGGTACAGTTTGTTCCTCATTTTCCCAAGATGTTATAGTTCTTTTTAACCAGTTTTCATCATCTCTTTTAGGGTAGTCTTCTCTTGAGTGAGCTCCACGACTCTCTTTTCGCAAATATGCACCGTATGCAACTGTAAGGGCTACTTTTATCATCCTTTGAGTTCTATAAGCATTTACAAGTGCTGGATTTGCTGCACGTGACTTTGAACGAAACACCTCAATGTTTTGTGATCTTTTATACAACTCTTCAAGCTCATCAACTGCTTCTTTTAAATCATCGCCATTTCTAAAGATACCAACTTTTTCCATCATAATAGTTTCCATACGACGTCTTAGTTTATATGCATCCTCACCATTTTCATTTGTTAAAAGTGCTTCAAGTTTATCTTTTTGAATTTTTAAAAACTTCTCAACATTTGCAGTATCTATACTTATAGCACTTTGTGATGATTCGCAAAAATCAGATATATATTCAGCTATAAGCATACCAGATACAACTGTTTCACTTACAGAGTTACCTCCAAGTCTGTTAAATCCATGCATATCCCAACAAGCAGCTTCTCCACAAGAGTAAAGACCTTTTAGAGTTTGTGATTCACCTTTGTAGTTTGTACGAATTCCACCCATAGAGTAGTGTTGAGTAGGGCGTACAGGAATAAGATCAACTGCGGGGTCAATCCCTAAAAAGTTTTCACATATCTCTTTTACTTCACGAAGATTTTTTTCAATATGTTCACGACCAAGAATTCTAATATCTAACCAAAGATGATCCCCATAACGTGACTTTACACCTTTACCTTTTCTCATATGTTCAGTCATTCTACGACTTACAACATCTCTACTAGCTAACTCTTTTTTTTCTGGTTCATAATCTGGCATAAATCTATATCCATCTTTATCAAGTAGAAGTCCACCATCTCCTCTACACCCCTCTGTTGTTAAAATACCAACAGGAACTATTGCTGTTGGATGAAACTGAATAGCTTCCATATTTCCTAAAGTAGCAATTCCAGTTTCAAGTGCCAGTGCTTGCCCGATACCTTGACAAATGATTGCATTTGTAGATACGCTGTAAATTCGACCATAACCACCAGTTGCAATAGTTGTAGCTTTTGCAACATATGCCACTAGCTCACCGTTCATCAAGTTTCTTGCAACTGCTCCATAACATCTACCGTTTTCATGGATAAGTGAGATAGCTTCAAGTCTTTCATGTACTTCAATATTATCTTGTTTTGCTTTGTTATCCATAGCAAATAGCATACTATGTCCTGTACCATCAGATGTATAACAAGTTCTCCATTTTTTAGTACCACCAAAATCTCTTGCAGTTATAAGACCATGTGCTTCCTCTTTTTCTGTAATAGTTACTTTTTTGGCATTTATAATTGAACTGTGATCATCTTTATGAACTCTACTCCAAGGTACTCCCCAATGTGCTAACTCTCTAATAGCTTTAGGTGCACAATGTGTAAACATTCTTGCTACTACTTGGTCTGCACCCCAATCACTACCTTTTATAGTATCACTAAAATGTATATCTTCATTGTCGCCTTCCCCCATTTTACAGTTTGCTAAACTTGCCTGCATACCACCTTGGGCAGCTGCTGAGTGTGAACGCTTTGGTGGGACTAGTGTTAAAACTACAGCATCATGACCACGCTCTTTTACACCTGTTGCAACTCTTAAGCCTGCTAGTCCTCCACCTACAATAAGAACATCCGTATATATTATTTTCATCTAGTGTCCTTTTATATTTATAGTTTGAGATTTGTATTTCACACCATCACTAAAATCGTGTGTATATCCTATATATG
>JAYEPG010000109.1:0-2179 GCA_034723795.1 Campylobacterota bacterium | reverse complement strand
AGGAAAACCACTATGATTAAGATTAAAGATATGACTATGCCTGAATTGGCAAGTTATGTATGTACTGCTTTGGATGTAAATGGGATTGATGTTGTTTTATCTGGTGGTTCTTTTGTTGAGATTTATAGTAGAGGTGATTACACATCTTTTGATATAGATTTAATCAATAGATATAATGATACATTTTTTAAAATAAAAAAAGTTATGGAAAATTTAGGTTTTGAAGAGGATGGTAAATATTTTATATATCCTGAAACAAAGTTTTTTATAGAATTCCCATCTGGACCATTAGGTGTAGGTGATGCACCTGTAAAAAAGATAGAAAAACTATCTACAAAGTATGGTACTCTAAAACTTTTAACTGCTACTGATTGTATAAAAGATAGATTAGCGGCTTATTATCATTGGGATGATGAACAGGGCTTATCACAATCCATATGGGTTGCACAAAAAAATGATATAAATCTTGAAGAGATAAAACTTTGGTCACAAAAAGAACAATCAATTGAAAAATATAATATTTTTGTAGATAAGTTGGATAAGGTTAATTAAATTGTTTAAAAGTGGAGGAGCCACTATTTACTCTTTATAGGTTCTAAAATACCTATAAACAAGGACTTTTCTTAATTCTATTTCTTAAATATTCCTTAAAAATTAACAACTTAGAAGTTGTATATTGTTATAAATTAAGTAATATATTTAATTAACTTTGTGTAGAAGCATTTTAATATTTCTTAACTTAATCTTTCATTTTTTTAATCAAAAATAATCACAACATTCCATCTTAAATTATTAGTAAAATCTAAACAGCAGCATAAAACTAAATTAAAAAATGAAACTATACCCCACCAAAATATTTAAATTTATATTTTAATTAATTGGGGTATATATTTGGCCCTTGATTTAAATTTAAAAACTTTTTTAAAAAATAAAAAAACCTAATTGACTTTTATAAATTTTTTTCATATATTTATACTTAGAGAAGTTAAATAACCATAACTTGAATAAAAACTATTACTAAAATTTGTGTATGACACATAACTTGAATTAAACAAACTACTTAAATACATACACTTAACTTTTCAATTTCTAAAAAGGGATTGAAAGTTGATACCATTAGTTTCAAAACAATTATCTAAATCAAAAAGATATAAAGAGTTTTTAGAGTTGCAGGCTACTTGTGTAAAAGCATCTTTACAAAGAGAAAAGCAACAAAACTCTTATACTAAAAAATTGAGGGTAATAAATAATAATACTGGTGAAATAACTGGTGTAGGTAGTTATGTTAAAACATTAGCAAAAAATAATCAAGCCATAATGCAAAAATCTTCTGCTATTGTTGATATTGCTACTAATTTTGGTTTAACTGGTATATTTATAACAATAACTAATCCAAGTGAGTATCACCCTTTCTTTTCCTCTAAAAATGGAGATAGGTTTATAAGAAATAATCCTAGATTCAATTTTGAAACTATTGAAGAAGCAATTATTGCTGGGTATAAAAATTTAAATAAAATATTTAGAAACTTTTACAAAAGAGTTAAAGAGATATCTAAACATATCTATTACATAAATTCTGTTGAACCACATAAATCACATATTTCACATTTGCATTGCCTTATTTTTATTGATGAAAAATATATTAAAGATGTAAAAAGAATTTTTAAGAGCCACTTGCAAATTAGCAAAAAAACTCATAATTTAATTTATTTTTGTAAAAAAAGTTGAAATCAAATTTCAATAAGTTATAATTTTATAGACCAAAATTTAATAGAAAAGAGATTCAACTTATGGAAAATATTATACCAAAATTATCTTCAAATCTTTCAAAAATGTGGACTAAAATTTTAAACCTTGAAAATTGTTTATTTCCAGAGATAAAAGAACAACTTGGAGCATTAAGTACAAAAGAAGAAAAACTAATTAAAATTCTAGACTTTGCCCAAATAGAAAAGAATGTAACAGTTGTAAGAATTACAAATACTCCTAAAGATAGAGAAGAAATAGCAAGAGCTATGATTGCAAAATCAGTTTACAATATGCAAACAACAAGAGATTTAATTGATAGACTTCATAGTGATAGAAATTTACGAGTATTATGTGGATGGAGATATAAAAATGATATACCAAGTGAATCTAAATTTAGTAGAGTATTTGCACAACTTAGTGATATGAATAT
>JAYEPG010000108.1:0-11161 GCA_034723795.1 Campylobacterota bacterium | reverse complement strand
ATTGCAATAAAAAGTTTAGACAAGCTACATCTTGGTTGGGATAATAATATAAACGCAAGTGTGATATATGGTGGAGAGATGCCAGATGTTGCTGCAGTATTTGATTATGAAGCTGTATATCCTCTAAAAAAAATGAAGTTTGAAGAGATAGAATTTTTTGTACCAAATGATTGTGACCATTATTTAAAAGCTATATATTCAGATGGATATATGGAAATTCCACCAAAAGAGAAACAAACAGTTCACGCTGCAAAGATTATAATTGGTAAAAACTAGAAATAAGATATAGGTAGTTATAAAATAAAAAAGCCCGATAAAAATACTCAAAAGAGTTACTTTTATCGGGCTTTTTTAATGGTACGCCCAGCAGGATTCGAACCCGCAACCACCGGGGCCGAAACCCAGTGCTATATCCAGTTAAGCCATGGACGCATCTATTTAAGTAAGTTTTAAAATAAAGATAGAAAATCTATCTTTATTTTGTATATGTGAAGATTACAGTCTAGACTCGTATCTTCTAAGCATATAAAGTTTTTTAAGCATTTTTTTCTTAGCATTGATCTTTTGTTTCTTCTTCTTTTCAGGATTAGATTCGAAATATCTTCTTGCTCTTGTTTCAGTAACAATTAAGCTTCTGTCACATTGCTTTTTAAATCTTCTGTACGCTTCGTCGAACGATTCAGTTTCTTTAACTTTAATTCCAGGCATAGTAAAATCACCCCATTCCTTGCATAAATTTGACTGCTCTTTGTCAGTCACTGCTTTTAATAAGTGGCGAATTGTATATAAATTTGTCTTAATAAGACTTTAAGTATAATGTATTAAATTTTATTTATAAATAAATATTGTAAAAAAGGGATAAAAATTGCAAGACTTAACACATTTAGATGAGAATGATAGACCAAAAATGGTCGATGTATCTAGCAAAGAAAATACAACAAGAGTAGCAGTTGCTAGTGGAACAATAAAAATGTCCCAAGAAGCATTTGAAAATGTTACATCAGATCAAAATAAAAAAGGTCCAGTGATTCAAACAGCAGTAATAGCTGCAATTATGGGAACTAAAAAAACTCCAGAACTTATACCTATGTGTCACCCTTTATTGTTAAGTGGAATTAATTGTGATGTTGAACAAATTGATGAATTGCCTGGATTTAAACTAACTGTTACTACAAAGCTTGCTGGTCAAACTGGTGTAGAGATGGAAGCTTTAACTGGTGTAAGTGTTGGGCTTCTTACTATTTATGATATGGTTAAAGCAATTGATAAAGGTATGATTATAAATGATGTTCAACTTGAACATAAAAGTGGTGGAAAAACTGGAGATTTTCAAAGATGATAGATTTAAGTCAACATAAATTAGAATTAGATTATCCATGTAATTGGGAATATAAAGTTGTTATTAGAAAAGAACAAGATATAAAATCTATAATAATGGAAGTATTAGAAGATAGAAAACACGGAATCAAGCCATCAAAAACTAGTACTAAAGGTAAATTTACAAGTCATACTTTGGAGATGGAAGTTCACAACGAAGAGGATAGAAAGAATATTTATAAACTTTTAGGTGCTCATGAACATATAAAAATGGTAGTCTAAAAAGGATAATTCTTTGTTAATATATGAAAACGATTTAATAAAAGTTGAAACTGAAGAGTTTGAGATACCTTGGCTAAAAATATTTACGCAAAAAAGTATAAAAGAGTTTAGTCAATGTAATCAAGAGACAAGGCTAGAGATTTTAAGGGTATTAGATATAATAGAAAAAGAGATGTTAGAGTACTTTAGTTGCGATAAAATAAATATAGCATCATTTGGAAATTATGTACCTCATGTTCATTTTCATATACAAGCAAGGTTTAAAAATGATAGTTATTTTCCAGAACCAACTTGGGGTAAAAAACAAAGAGAAGCAAGCCTTGAACTAAAAGATTTTAATAATTTTTATAAAAAGTTAAAGTTAAAGTTAAAATAAGGTATAATCCCGATATGAATAGACGAAATTTTTTATTATTATCAGCATTATCACCAGTTATGGCAAAAGATTATCTAACTATAAATCAAGATGTTATATTAAATAAAAGTGATTTAAGAACTTTAATATCTCTTGATAGGCGACTAAGAAGGGTTAAAAGCTTTGTTGGTTTTGCAAACTTTAACCATATCTCTTTTGATACAACTTTATTTTATGCAAGAAACTATTCTGCTATTGGAAAGTTTACAAAAGATGAAATTGCTTTAGTAGAAAAGTTATTTCATACCGAACCTACTAAATTTGGTTTTTATGGCGATAAAACAGTATCTAAAATTTCAAATAAGATTTCAAAAAAAGATATAACAAAAATATCATACTCTGGTCACTATATATATAAAGGTAAGCCTTTAGACGACTATAATAGAATCCTTACTGATGTTGGAAATAATCTGATTCTTACTTCTGGTGTAAGAAATATTGTAAAACAGTTAAGCTTGTATGTTTCAAAAGTAAAAAGTACAAATGGTAACTTAACTAAAGCATCTAGAATTATAGCACCTCCTGCTTATACACATCATGCAACAAGTGATTTTGATATAGGCAAAAAAGGTTGGGGTGGAAAAAACTTTACTTCTGCATTTGCTAGAACTGATGAGTTTAGAGAGATTAGAAAGCTAGACTATATTGGAATAAGATATACTGTAAACAATAAAGATGGTGTACGATTTGAACCTTGGCATATTAAGGTAATATAGATGATAAAAAAAACTATTATCTTTTTTATATTAATTGTATCAATAGTTCTATTTACAGCTTGTAATGAAAAAAATGAGACACATAAACAAACACAGATAAAAGAGATTAGCAAAGAAGAGGCTCAAGTTAAAAAAGAGATTTCTCCTGTAGTTTTAGAAAAAGAAGAGATTCAAGTTAAGGTTAAAAAAGAGTCTATAACAAAAGAGATAAAAACTATCCCATCTTATCCTCAAAAAGAGTTAAACAGAATCAGTAGTATTGCTACAAAAAAAACAATAGATAATTTTGACTTTGATCTTATTAAAATGGGATATAAAGATGACAACACTTTATTGATAGTTGGTGGAATCCAAGGTGATGAGCCAGGTGGATTTATGGCGGCATCATTAATCTCAACGCATTATACTATAAAAAAAGGTTCTGTTTGGATAGTTCCTAATTTAAACTTTTACAGTATCATTAAAAGAAGTCGTGGACCTTATGGGGATATGAATAGAAAATTTGCAAATTTATCTAAGAGTGACCCGGAGTATAAAACAATACAAAGAATTAAAAGCTATATAAGTGATGACAGTGTTAAATTAGTAGTAAACTTACATGATGGAAGTGGTTTTTATAGACCAACTTACATAGATAAAAATCACTCTCAATACAAATGGGGACAATGTTCTATTATAGATCAAGAAAAATTAGATATAAAAGAGTATGCTAACCTAGCTGATATATCAAAAAAGGTAGTAAAGCATGTAAATAAATCTCTTATAGATGAAGAACATATCTACCACCTACACAATACAAGAACTGTAGAGGGTGATAAAGAGATGGAAAAAACTTTGACATATTATGCTATAAATCAAGGTAAATCTGCATTTGGAAATGAAGCTAGTAAAAGTTTACCAACACATCAAAGAGTTTATTATCATCTTTTAGCATTAGAAAAATATATGGATATTATGGGTATTGAGTTTGAAAGAAAATTTGATTTGAGTGATAAGGTAGTGAAAAATATACTTGATAATGATATAAATATATCTATATATGATGGAAAAATAAAACTACCATTAGCTCAAATAAGAAATTATTTAAACTATTTTCCAGTAAAAACTGATGGAAGTATTGACTTTATACCAAGTAATCCACTTATGAGTATAGTTAGAAATAAAAATGAATACACAATATATTATGGAAATAGAAGAATATCAAGGCTAAATGCTGACTATATAGATATAGATAATAGTGTAAAAACAGTAAAGTTAAATATAGACTCAAATGATAAACATATAGAGTTTGGAACAAAAGTAAAAGTAGATAAAGATTTTATGGTTTATTCTATAAAAGATTATAAAATAAATGTTGTTGGGTATACCGATAAAACTAAAAAAGATACAAATGTTTTAATTAATTATGAAAAGATGTTAAAAAGATTTTCAATAGATAAAAAAGGCTCAACATACAGAGTTGAATTTTATACAAAAAATAAATTTGTAGGTATGATTTTAGTAGAATTTGCAGGATAGATAAGATGATAAAAAATCGTATATTAGAGATAATAAAACAAAGACCATTAATAATAGATGGTGCGATGGGAACACAACTTCAAACTTATGAAGTTCCTTCACAAGCATGGATAGATGATAAAGGGATTAATCAAGAGGGTTGTAATGAACTTTTAAATGATACAGCACCTGATATATTAACAAAAATACATAATGCATACGCACTAAGTGGTGCTGATATGATAAAAACAAATACCTTTGGTACTATGCCATGGGTTTTAGATGAATACGATATGGGTGAACGTGCATATGAATTATCTAAAAAAGGTGCAGTATTAGTAAAAGATATTTGTGATAAATACTCATCTGATGATAAACCTAGATTTGTTTTAGGCTCAATAGGACCTGGTACTAAACTACCTAGTTTAAAACATATCGATTATGATACTATGTATGATGGGTATAAGATTACAGCACAAGGTTTATTTGATGGTGGAGTTGATGTTTTTTTACTAGAAACTTGCCAAGATCCACTTCAAATAAAAGCTGCAATCCATGCACTTAATGATGTTGCACCTCAAATTCCTATTATGGTATCTGTTACTATTGAGTTAAGTGGTACTATGTTAATAGGAACTGATGCTGAAACTATTGCAACTATTTTAGAGCCTTTTGATATTTTATCTTTAGGGTTTAACTGTGGTACAGGACCACAACAAGTTAAAAAACATCTTCAAGTTTTAAGTGAAGTATCTGATAAACTATTATCAGTCCATGCAAATGCTGGTCTTCCTCAAAATAAAGGTGGATATACTTTTTATCCTATGGGACCAGATGAGTTTAGTGGTATTCAAAAAGATTTTTTAGAGTTTGATGGTGTAAGTTTTCTTGGTGGTTGTTGTGGAACAACTCCCCAGCATATAAAAGCTTTAGTTGATACAACGCAACATTTAAAACCAAAGATACCAACTGGTAACCATCCAACATCTTTAGCATCTTTATTTAATACTGTAGAATTAAAACAAGATCCAGCACCACTTTTAATAGGGGAGCGAAGTAATGCAACTGGTTCTAAAGCATTTAGAGAACTATTAAAAGCTGAAGATTTTGAAGGTACTCTTACTGTTGGTCAACAGCAAGTGAGAGCTGGAGCTCATGTAATTGATGTAAGTGTTGGATTTGCTGGACGTGATGAAACAAAAGATATGAATGAAGTTGTATCTCTATATGCACAAAAAATAGCACTACCACTTATGCCAGATTCTACACAGATACCTGCACTTGAGCAAGCACTTAAACTTATAGGTGGAAAACCGATTTTAAATTCTGTAAATCTTGAGGATGGTATTGAAAGATTTGATGAAATTTGTCAATTAGCAAAAAAATATGGTACATCACTTGTATGTTTAGTTATAGATGAAGTTGCTATGGCAAAAACGAAAGATGATAAGGTAAGAATAGCTGAACGAATCTATCAAAGAGCAGTAAACCATCACGGTTTAAATCCAGAAGATTTAGTTTTTGATATGTTAGTATTTACAATTGGTAGTGGTGATGAAGAGTATCATACTGCTGGAATAGAAACAATTGAAGCGATACGAGAATTTACTACTATGCACCCTGAAGTATCAACTACATTGGGTCTATCAAATATCTCATTTGGTTTATATAAAGATGCAAGAGTTTATTTAAACTCTATATTTTTACATCATTGTATTGAAGCTGGTTGTTCAAGTGCTATTGTAAATGTAAAACATTTAGTTCCTAGAAGTAAAATGAGCCAAGAGGATATAAAAGCTTGTGAAGATTTACTTTTTAATAGAAGAGAAAATGGTGACCCATTATTTGCTTTTATTGAGCATTTTTCTGATATAGGTGCTGTTGAACAAAAAAGTGACGAAGAGTTTGAAAAACTTGAGCTAAAAGAAAAAGTGATACAACTTTTAAAAGATGGTGATAAAGAGAGACTTATCCCTATGTCATTAACTCTAAAAGATAGTATGCCACCAGAAGTTATCGTAAATGAATGGTTAATTGATGGTATGAAAGAGATTGGAGTACTTTTTGGTAGTGGTGAGATGCAACTACCTTTTGTACTGCAAAGTGCAGAGACTATGAAAGCTTGTGTAGATGAACTAAATCCATTTTTACCTAAAATTGAAAAAGAATCTGATACGGTTTTAGTTTTAGGGACAGTAAAAGGTGATGTTCATGATGTTGGTAAAAATCTTGTAGATATAATACTAAGTAACAATGGATTTAAAGTAGTAAATATAGGTATAAAAGTTGGTATTCAAGATTTTATAGATGCAGCAAAAGAACATAATGCTAGTGCAATAGGTATGTCAGGACTTTTAGTAAAATCTACAAATGAGATGAAAGCAAATCTTGAAGAGTTACAAAAGCAAAATCTTAATATACCAGTTATGCTAGGTGGTGCAGCGTTGACAAAATCTTTTGTTGATGATTTTTGTAGACCTATTTATGACGGTGATATTTTTTATGCTAGAGATGCCTTTGATGGTGTAATCTCTATGCAAAGAATTGAAGCTGGTGGAGTACTTGATACAAATATGGCAGCAGATTTAATTGTAGTAAATGAAGAGTTAAAAAAAGAAAAAGTTCTATTTGATTCTGAATTACATGAAGTAGAACTATTAAAACACAAACATAGCTATACACCTCCTTTTTATGGTGTACGAAATATGTCAAAAGATTTTAATCCATCTTTAGCATTTGATTGGATAAATCATAGAGTTCTTTTTCGTCAAAGATGGGGATATAAAAAAGGTAAGCAAGATAAAGATAAGTTTATAAAGCATGAGCAAGAAGTTGTTCAAAAAATTTATGATGATTTAAAAGATGAATTTTTAGAAAAAAATGTTTTTGACCCTATTGTTTTATATGGTTACTTCCCTTGTAAATCTGATGATACAAAACTTAATATTTATGATATAAATAGAGAAAATATTATCGCAACTTTTGAGTTTCCTAGACAAGGTGTATCTCCTCATAGGTGTATGGCTGATTATTTCTATTCTGAAAGTTCGGATGAGTTCGATGTGGTTGGATTTTCTTTTGCTTCATCTGGATTAAATATTACCGATTTTGAAAAGAAGATATATGATGATGGTGAGTTTACTAGATATTATCAAGTTCACGGTTTAGGTGTAGAACTAGCAGAAGCTTGTGCTGAGATAGTACACAAGCAAATTAGACTAGATTTAAATATTACAGAAACAACAGATGAAAAACCAACTCTAAGTGATGTTCGTATGAAAAACTATCAAGGGTGTAGATATAGTCCTGGATATGCTGCTTGTCCAGATTTGGCAATGAATAGAGATATTTTCAACTTATTAAAACCAGAACAGTATGGTGTAGAGTTAAGTGAAACTTATCAGATACACCCTGAACAAAGTACTGTAGCAATTATAGTACCAAATAAAGAGGCTAAATATTTTAATATTTAGTTCTATTGATTTTATATTCATTTTGGGATATAATTTATTAATAAGATAATTTGGAGGTAAATATGAAAACTCAAACAACAATTAGAATTGAAGAGACAAATTATTTTCAAGCAAAAGATATATTAAGTAAAATTGGATTAACTTATTCTCAGGCTATTAGTGTATTTAATAATATGATAGTTTTAAACAATGGTTTACCATTTGATGTTAAAATACCAACAAAAGAGACCCAAAAAGCACTTGATGAATTAGAATCAAAAAAAGGAAAAAAATTTAATAACATAGATGATTTATTTGATGATTTGGATGATTAAATGTTTCAAGTTTTTAGAACTAATAGCTTTAAAAAAGATTATAAAAAATTAACATCAAACGAAAAAGAATTACTAAAAGATGTTATTAAAGAGTTAGCTATAAATAATGAACTAGACAAAAAATATAAAGATCATAAGCTAATAGGAAACTATAATGGATGTAGAGAATGTCATATAAAGCCTGATTTGCTATTAATATACAGAATAAATAAAAATATCCTTGAATTAGCATTAACTAGAGTTGGTACACACTCTAACCTATTTAATAAATGACACTTATCCATACAGCTTTATTATGTGAAGCACAAACATTTATAGAAATTTTAAAACTAAAAAAAACTAATTCTATCCCAAAAATTTATTCAAATGAAAAATATATAGTTTTAATTGGTGGTATAGGAAGAGAAAATACATTAAATAGCCTAGAATATGTTTTTAAAAACTATAAAATATTAAAAGCTATAAATATTGGGATTGCTGGTGTTTCAGATAGTTCTATTAAAATAGGTGAACTATTTTGTTCTAACCACATGTTACAAGATATAAAATGGTTACCACTAAAAACAGTAGATAAACCTCAAATAGAAAATAATAATGATAAAGAGTATCTTTATGATATGGAGGGACAATATTTTTTAGATATTTGTCATAATTATTTAGATAAAAAAGATATTTTTATTTTTAAAGTTGTTAGTGACCATTTATCTGATGATATTTTAGCTAAAGATTTTATTAAAAAATTAATAAAGAATATCTCAAAAAAGATATTGATTTAATGTGAATGCTTATGACTCTTATCTTTAGGATCTGTAGCATAAACCCAAATAAGACCAATAATTGTCATAACTAACAAAATAATATATAATTCCATGCTAACCCCTTTGTATAAGTTTGTACCCAATAGTATACAACCCTAATGATATGAAAGGGATAATAAATAATATAGTTAAACTATCTTCACTATTTAAGTATACGTTAATCAATGAAACTCCAAGTATTAAATTTGCTAATGCTTGTAAATTCTTACCTGTTTCTTTAATAGCTTCATTTTTCATAATTAAATTATACACACTTTATGCTGAATATAGTTTTATTTCATTTAAACTTCATCTTAAAATACTATAATAAAAAGAATAGATATAAAGGACTCTTATGAAAATTTTAATTGTTGAAGATGATGAAAATATACTATCTTTATTAAAAAGAGGTTTTCAAGAAGAGGACTATATTGTAGATAGTGCTGATGATGGTGAAGATGGTGAGTATTTAGCTACATCAAATGTATATGATATTATTATTTTAGATTGGATGCTTCCACATAAAAGTGGTATAGAGATTTTATCATCAATAAGAGAAAAAAATATCACAACACCAGTTATAATGTTAACAGCACGTAGTGAAGTTGATGATAAAGTACAAGGCTTAGATTATGGTGCTGATGATTATATGTCAAAACCTTTTAGTTTTAAAGAGCTAAATGCAAGAGCAAAAGCTTTATATAGACGCTCTATTTCAGTAGTTACTAATAAAATTGAGATAAAAGATATAGTTATAAATATTGATGCAAAAACAGTAAGTAAAGATAACATAGAGTTAGAGTTAGCACAAAAAGAGTATGAACTTTTACTATTTTTAGCAAAAAATAAAAACAAAATTGTATCAAATGCAATGATTGAAGAGCAACTATGGAACAATGAAGAGTATGTAAATAGTAATGTAATACAAGTTACTATTTATAATCTTCGTAAAAAACTTGGTAAAGAGTTTATAAAAAGTTCACGTGGATTAGGATATAAAATTGAGGTTTAAAAGTCTTAAAACCCAAGTTTTGGTATGGTTTGGTGGGATAACCACCATACTACTTATCATATTTAATATCACTTTTTATAAGTTTTTAGAAGAGAATATCAAACTAAGTATTCAAAATAAACTGTACAATAAAGCTGTTTTTATCAATGATAAGCTAAAAACTGGAATACATATAAAAGAACTTTTAAAAGATAAAAAAGTAGAATCATTTGAAATAGCAATTATAAAAGATGAAAAAATAATATTTAAAAAAGGTGATGCAAACTTTAAAAAACTAGCTACCTATACAAAAGATAAAAAAACATTTTTTGTTTTTACTCAAGGAGATAGTTTAAATGGATTGTTTATTTTTAAAATATATGAACCGTTTAAAGGTGCAATTTTATTTTATGAAAGAGATATTGATAAAGAGATAAATAGTAAACTTGACGAGGTAAAAAACTCATTATTTGTTTTAGAGCCTATTTTATTATTATTTTTAATATTTGCAGCTAGTAAACTAATTGATAAGATTTTAAAACCTATAAAAAATATAACAAAAACAGCAAATACTATTTCAGTAACAGATCTATCCCAATCAATTATTCAGCCTACATCTGATGATGAGATAAAAGATTTAGTTGATGCTTTTAATAAAATGATAAAAAGACTTGATACAGAAGTTGAACAAATAGAGCAGTTCAACAGTGATGTTTCACATGAGTTAAAAACGCCATTAACTGTTATAAAAGGTGAGATAGAGATAACTTTAAATAAGAATAGAGAGTCGGACTATTATATAAGAACATTAAAAACTATAGATAAAGAATCACAACAAATACAACTAATAATAGATAATCTTCTAATGCTAACAAAATATACAAAATCAAATATTCAACAAACATTTGAAACAGTTAGTTTAGACTCTTTACTATTAGATACAATAAATCATTATAATTTACAACTAAAAGAGAAAAATATAAAACTACATCTTGATAAGTTAGAATCAATAGATATAAATGCAAATAAACAACTCATATCAATAATCTTTTCAAATTTAATTGATAACGCTATAAAATATAGTCAAAATGATAAAAATATCTATATCTCACTAGAAAAAAAAGACAAAATATACTTTATAGTAAAAGATGAAGGGATAGGGATAAGTAAAAAACAGTTATCAAAAGTTATGAATAGATTCTATAGAGTAGATGAATCAAGAAATAAAAAGATAAAAGGTTTTGGACTAGGACTTAGTTTAGTTAAAAATAGTGTGGAACTACACGAAGCAAGCATAAAAATAGATTCAGTAAAAGATGAAGGAACTATTGTAAAAATAATTTTATAAGAGATTGCTTT
>JAYEPG010000107.1:0-2221 GCA_034723795.1 Campylobacterota bacterium | reverse complement strand
CAAAAACAAAAGAAGATTTATCTGGTATTATGGTGGCTCTTCGAGAATTAGCACAAGATGATCCAAAAGTAAGAAGATCATTGGATGTAGCTGGACTTTAAGATTCATAATAATTTATATAAAACTCTAGTTTAGAAGCTGGAGTTTTTTTATGTTTAAAATTAATCTAATTTTAAGAAATGTTGTGTCATACTTTCTTTATATTTAGGAGGAAGTTTATGATAAATTCAGCAAAAGAAGAGAACATAAACAGTTCTATCCCAAGTGATATTTTAAAAATACAGAAAAAACTTTGTGAATTTGAAAAAGATTCTAGAAACTATAAAAAATATAAAAAAATTTTAGCTAAACATATAAAAAATCATAATATGAAAAAAAGAGTAAATAGTGATATTAAAACTATTGAAAAAATAAAAGAGTTAGAATCAAATAAAAAACACTCCTAAATAAGCAAGGCAAAAAGATGAAACTAAAAAAGCTACCAATTGGGATACAAACATTTAGCGAAATACGAGAAGAAGATTATATTTATATAGATAAAACAGGTATCGCTTCTACGATGTTAGAGAGCTATAAATATGTCTTTCTAAGCCGTCCTAGAAGATTTGGTAAATCTTTATTCTTAGATACTCTTAGAAATATCTTTGAAGCAAAAAAAGAATATTTTAACGGTCTTGCTATAGAAGATAAATGGGATTGGAGTTTGAGTTATCCTGTAATAGATGTAAACTTTGCCAAAGGGAAGATTGAGAGTAGAGCCGAACTTGAAAAAAGGTGGGAAGAGATACTTGAAGATAACGAAAAACGATTAGGGGTAAAGTGTATTAGTGATATTTATGATAGAAGATGTTTTGATACTCTTATCCAAGAGTGTTATAAAAAATACAACCAAAAAGTAGTTATTCTAATAGATGAATATGATAAACCAATTTTAGACAATATCACAAATCCTGAAGTTGCAACAAGCATAAGGGATGGACTTGTAAACTTCTATAGTGTTATAAAAGGGAGTGATGAGTTTTTAAGATTTGCATTTTTAACAGGGGTAAGTAAATTTACAAAAACATCTATTTTTAGTGGGTTAAATAATATTACTGATATATCATTAGATAAGCCTTATGGTGATGTATGTGGTTATAGCCAAAACGATGTAGAAACAACTTTTAAACCATATTTAGATGGTGTAGATATGGATAAGTTAAAATGTTGGTACAATGGATATAACTTCTTAGGTAGTGCTATGTACAATCCATTTGATATATTGCAGTTTATATCTAAAGAACATATATTTAAAAACTACTGGTTTGAGACAGGAACACCTACATTTTTAATGGAGTTAATATCTAAATATAATTATTTCTTACCAAGCCTTACAAATTTAAAAGTAGATGAAAAACTTCTTAATAGCTTCGATATTGAAAACCTAGATTTAGAAGTTATACTGTATCAAGCAGGATACTTAACTATTGATACAGTAGAAACAACAATTTTTGAAACACTAGAATATACTTTAAAAATACCAAACAAAGAGGTAAAACAATCTCTAAATGATTATATTATTGCTAACATACTAAAAGATAAAAGTGCAACGAGTAAAAAAACAGATGTTTACAAAAGCTTGTTACAAGGTGATATGACAAATTTCAAAGATGCTATAAAATCTATATTTGCATCTATTCCTTACAATAACTATACCAAAAACGATATGCAAACCCATGAGGGGTTTTATGCAAGTGTAGTGTATGTATATCTTCAGTCATTAGGATTAGATATAGCAGGTGAAGATGTAACTAATAAAGGTAGAATAGACTTAACTATAAAAATGGATCAGGCTATTTATATCTTGGAGTTCAAAGTAGATGGTAAAGGTAATGCACTAGAACAGATTAAACAAAAAGAGTATGCTACTAAATATCTAAACGATAAAAAAGATATTTACCTTATAGGTATTGATTTTGATACAAATGAGAAAAACATAAGTAACTTTGAGTGGGAGAAAATAGAAAAGTTAGAATCTAATTAAATTTAATCTAACTTTAAGAAATGTTATATTATAATTTTACTACAACATAGGTATCAATTGATACCGAAGAGTGAGAGTCTCTATGCTTGAACGATAACTTTAGGGTTGTTTTACAAGAATGTTTATACGGTAGTGAATAGATATTCACAATGTGTCATAAATATTTTAAAAGGATAAATTATGAGAATTAATACAAAT
>JAYEPG010000106.1:0-2265 GCA_034723795.1 Campylobacterota bacterium | reverse complement strand
TTTTTTTATGAATAAAATTTATTCTTAATTAAATATTTTATGATAAAATAGTTACAAATTAGTATATGGAGTTTATATGAGAGAGATACAATATGCAGATGTAGTAACTGCAATTAAAAATGTAATTGTTCATTGTGGTACAGTGTTGCCTGATGACGCTTACAAAGCTATAAAAGATGCACATGATGCTGAGAAATCACCAGTTGCAAAAGAAGTTTTAGCTCAACTTTTAGAAAATGCAGATATTGCAAAAAATGAAAAAAGACCTTTATGTCAAGATACAGGTTTAGCTGTATTTTTTGTAAATGTAGGAGCTGATTGTAAAATTATAGGTGGACTTTTAAGAGATGCTATCAACGAAGGTACAGAACAAGGTTATCAAGCAGCATATTTGCGAGCCTCAACTTGTGAGCCATTTTCAAGAGCGAATTTAAAAGATACAGCAGGATATAATTTACCTGCAATAATTCACTTTGATATTGTTGCTGGTGATACTATTGATATAGAGTATGCTGCAAAAGGTGGAGGAAGCGAAAATGTTTCAAGAGCTACAGTTTTCCCTCCAGCTGCTGGAAAAGCAGGTATTATAGAATATGTTAAGCAAGTTATCTCAGATGCTGGTGGAAATCCATGTCCTCCATTAACTGTTGGTGTTGGTATCGGTGGTACTTTTGAAAAAGCTGGTATTTCATCTAAGCATGCACTTTTTAGAACAATTGGTTCAGTTAATGAAGATCCAGAGATGGCAGAGATGGAAAGTGAAATTAAAGATGAGTTAAATAAGCTTGGAATTGGAGCTATGGGTATGGGTGGAACTGAAACTGTTCTTGCTGTTCATATTGAAGCAAATCCTTGTCATATCGCATCATTGCCTGTTTCTGTAAATGTTCAATGTCATAGTTCAAGACATGCACATATAACTATATAATTTAAAGGATATAATAAATGGCTGAATATACTTTCACAACACCAATAACAGAAGAGCAAACTAGAGGATTAAAAGCTGGAGATATTGTATATCTAAATGGTGAAATCTTTACAGCAAGAGATGCTGCTCATAAAAAACTAGTTGATTTAATTGAAGCTGGAGAAGAGTTACCTTTTGATTTAGAAGGTTCTATTATATATTTTGTTGGACCAACACCTCCAAAGCCAGGTGAGCCTATAGGAAGTGCTGGACCTACTACATCATATAGAATGGATACTTACTCTCCTACTATGTTAAAACATGGTTCTAAAGGGATGATAGGTAAAGGTAAAAGAAATCAAGCAGTTAAAGATGCTTGTGAACAATATGGTGGTATCTATTTTGGAGCAACTGGCGGAGCTGGAGCTTTATTAGGGAAAAAAATAACATCAGCTGAAGTTATTGCTTATCCTGAATTAGGTCCTGAAGCTGTAAGAAAAATAACTGTTAAAGATTTTCCTGTAACAGTTATAAATGATACACATGGTGCAGACCTTTACCAAATGGGAAGGGAAGAGTATGAGATTAAGTAATTGAAGATTACTTAATCTCATACGAATTATGAATTAAACAGCTTAAAAGGGAAAAGGTATTCACCTTTTCCCTTTCTAATATCTAATTAAATTATAAATTTATTATTAAAGAAAATGACAATATACAATGATACCTTTAGTAACGGTTATATTAAATAAACTAAAGAAAATAATAAGTAAAATAAACTCAAATATGTAAACCGATATAATATATGAAATTTAAATATTATATAGGAGAAAATATGAATATTCATGAGTATCAAGCGAAACAAGTATTTGCTAAGTATGGTGTACCAACACCAAAAGGTATAATGGTTGAAAGCGTTAAAGATGCAGTAGTTGCTGCAGAAACTTTAGGTGGACCTGTTTGGGTTGTTAAAGCTCAAATTCACGCTGGTGGAAGAGGTTTAGGTGGTGGTGTTAAACTTGCTAAATCTTTAGAAGAAGTTGAAACTTTAGCTAATGAAATTCTTGGAATGACTTTAATTACTCACCAAACAGATGCCCAGGGTAAATTAGTTCAAAAACTATATATAGAAGATGGTGCTGATATTCAAGATGAGTTATACTTATCTGTTGTTCTTGATAGAAAATTAGAGATGCCTTTAATTATGGCTTCTACTGAAGGTGGTATGAACATTGAAGATGTTGCTGAAAATACTCCAGAAAAAATTGTTACAATTCCAGTTGATCCAGCTATTGGTTTTCAAGGTTTCCACGGTAGAGAATTAGCATTTGGTCTTGGTATCACAGATAAAGGTGAAC
>JAYEPG010000105.1:0-34390 GCA_034723795.1 Campylobacterota bacterium | reverse complement strand
TTTGGATTAGCTTTCCCTTTTAAAATATCACCACATATACAAAGCTTATGGTCATCAATCTCTTTTACAGATAAAACATCTTTATATATAACTTCTGCATCTAGGTATGAGTATTTGTCTTTTAATTTTAAAGAACTATTTTCTATATCTCCAATACCTCGCCACCTAAATTTATCTCTTTTTTCAAAAAATTTATTATTTAAATTTTGAGCTGTTGTGTTTCCATTTTTTGTTACACTTCTTGAGTATTGCACTTCAACTTCACATCTGTTATCGTTAAACTGTTTTAGTATCATATAAACTGGTTCAAAACCACTTACAACAACTGCTTTTTTATAGTTTAATGCAAACTCATCATATATTTTACTACCACTTATAACACTTACATGCGCTGGACCTATAAAAGCATCTATTTTATTTTGTTTATCTTCTAGTAATATACCCATTGGCTCTGGAACTGTGATATGATTTATATGAAAAAAAATATTTTTTATATCTTTACTTATTACTTGATTTATAAGTGCTGAGGTCATTGGTGTTGTTGTCTCAAATCCTATTGCAAAAAATATGATAGTTTTATCTTTATTTTGATCTGCTATTTTTATACAATCTGTAGGAGAGTAAACAAATCTAACATCAGCACCAGCAGCCCTTGTATCTTGTAAACTTCCATTACTGCCAGGTACTTTTATCATATCACCTAAAGTTACAAGTATAACATTTGCTTGTTTAGCTAAAGTTATAGCCATATCAATTCTCTCTTTTGACATAACGCATACAGGACAACCAGGACCATGGATAAAATTAATATTTTTAGGTAGTAGTTGTTTTAGTCCATACTTCATAATTGTATGGGTATGACCACCACACACTTCCATGATATTTAGATTTGTATTTAGTTTTTTTGCTTCATTTGATATTAGTTTTTCGTAGGATTTTATTGTTTTTGGATCTCTAAATTTTGTATATAAGTCTTTTAGTATTAATGAGTCAGCCATTTTGACAGTTACACCCCAGGGTGGTCTCTCTGACTTCATCATTCACTTTCTCACTATCTTTAATAGCTTGGGAAAGTTCCTCTTCATTCATCTGTTTTACCAACTCATTAAATATCTCAAGAGAACTTAATGCATCTTGGGTATCTATTTTATTCATAATAAAACCAATATGTATTAAAACATAATCGTCAGTTTTAATAATATCTTGCTCCATTAAGTCAAGACTAACTTCTCTTTTTATACCCATTGTATCAACTATTGCAGTGTTTGATTCTTTATTTATTGATGTAACTTTACTAGGTATTGATAAACACATTACCTCATAGTCCTTTTAAATTCAATCCAATTTATAACTTTTTTTATAGATTCATCATCATTTATATTGATTTCTAAAATATCAACATTTGGTTTTAGTTTTCTTGCCTCTTGTTTTTCTAACTCTACATCATAATCAATATAAGGCAACAAATCAGTTTTTGTAATAAGTATTAAATCTGCTTTTCTAAACATCACAGGATATTTAATGATTTTATCATTACCCTCTGGTACACTAACAAGAACAATATTTAAGTGTGTTCCTACATCATAAGAAGCAGGGCAGACTAAGTTTCCAACATTTTCTACGAAACATATATCAATATCTTCTAATGGCATAGCATGCAAACCTTTATGAACCATAAATGCATCAAGATGACATGCAGAGCCTGTTTGTATTTGAAATGCTGGTATACCTTTTTCTTGTAATCTTTGGGCATCTTTTGAGGTTTCTAAATCACCCTCAATAGCTCCAAACTTGAAGTTTGCTAAAGTGGCAAACTTTTCTAATAGTGAAGTTTTTCCACTACCTGGACTACTCATAAGGTTTATTGCTAAAATATTGTGTTTTCAAAATGAGAGCGATTATGTGAAGCTTCATGGTCATTTTTATCTAAAATTTTTTGTATAACATCAACAGTTTTTTTATCATTTAACTGAGGGTTTAGGTGGATATTCTCTAAAGAGTTGTCGTTGTGTTTATGTGTATGTTGATGTGAATCTGTTAAACTACAGCCACAATCTTGACACATTCTAAATCCTTAACTTTGATGTCTATATAGATATTTTGAAAGTATCTGTTTTAAGTTATTTGATAAAATTGGTTCTAAGTTATCTAAAGAGACTTCACATTTTTTAGATAAGTCATTTGCACTTTTTATAGCACCATCAAGTCCTAGTAGATTTACAAATGAATTTTTATCACCATCGTTTGCTGTTGTTTTTCCAGCTTCTTCTTCAGTTGCTGTCTCATCAATAATATCATCTTGAATTTGAAATAGTAAACCTATATCAATACCAAAATCATAAAGTTCTTTTTGTTCTTCTAAACTAAGATCAGCAATTATAGCTCCCATTTTTAAACTTCCAGCTATTAGTTTTGCTGTTTTATGAATATGTAAAAACTCTAATTGATTTAACTCTAGTTTATGATTTTCAAAATAGCAATCGATTGCTTGACCTATAATCATCCCATCAATTCCACCATCACTACTTAAAACTTTTATTAGTTCAATTTTAGTATCGCTACTTAATGGAGCATTTGCAATTAGATTGAAACTATGTGTATTTAAAGCATCACCTACTAATATAGCTGTTACTTCATCATACGTTTTATGTAGAGTTGGGTTTCCTCTTCTTAAGTTGGCATTATCCATTGCAGGAAGATCATCATGAATTAAAGAGTAAGTATGTAGATATTCTATAGCTAAAGCTACAGGTAAAGAGTTTTTTAAAAGCATTGGTTTAGTAGCATTAACTATAGTTAAAAGTAGCATAGGTCTAAACCTTTTACCACCAGCTTTTAGCATATCTTGTAATGCACCCTCAAAATTTGGATGAAAAGTGTTAGAAACAGGAAGATTAGTGTTTAGATAATCTTCAAATTCTTTTAACATCTATTTTGCAAAAGGGTTCATTCCACCCATCATATTCATTGCCATTGCTTTTTTGTTGTCATCACTTTGTTTAATAACATCATTCATAGCACTAATAAGAAGTATTTTTAAAGAGTCTTTATCTTTAAGTAAAGAATCATCAATCTCTAAATCAGTAACTTCAGAGTTTCCGTTTATAGATAACTCTATCATTCCCCCACCTACTTTTGAAGTGAATGTTTGATTTGCTCCGTCAACTTTTGCTTGTTCTGCCATTTTCTGAACCTGACCCATCATATCGCCAAGGTTCATTTTACTTAAATCAATACCATCTATCATTACTTGTCACTTCCTATAAGTTCATTAGTAATCTCTAAAATATCATTATTGTCATCTACATGTACTACTAGTGGTTGGTATGTTTCTAGCTCATCAGTATTGTAAGAAGCATAAGCAATAACAATAATCTTATCACCTATCTCCACTTTTCTAGCAGCAGCTCCATTTATACACATATCTTTTGAACCTCGTTCACCTTTGATAGTGTAAGTAGAAAATCTTTCTCCATTATTAATGTTAACAATTTCTACTTTTTGTCCAACTCTTAATTTGGCAGCATCTAGTAAATCTTCATCAATCGTAATAGACCCTACATAGTTTAAGTTTGCGTCACTTACAGTTGCTCTGTGAATTTTGCTATAAAGCATATCAAATGTCATTTATATATTCCTATTCTTTTTATTCTTAATTTAATGGTTGAGGATCACCCCAAAATTGATCTGGTATCATATATTCATCAACTGGTTTTCCACCTATTATATGTTCATCAATAATTCTATCGATTTTCTCTTTTGTAAGTTGTACATACATGTGATGACCTGGTTCCATTATCATAACAGGACCCATTTGACATCTACCTAAACAACTAGTTCTGATTGGTTGAACAGGACCCATAATCCCTTTTTGCATTAAACCTTGTGCCATATGGTTAAATAAATCTCTTGTTTGTTCACTTACACATGATGGTTTTGGCATACCTGGAGGTGAACTTTGTTCACACTTAAAGATATAAAATGTTGGTTGTGGCATTGCTGGCATTTCCATTATAATTCCTTTTTTATTATTAATTAATTTATTTCGCGAATTTTATCTAAGATATATTAAAGTTATCTAAAATCTAATTTCTAACATAACTATTTATTTATAGCAATTTGGTTTCTTCCATTGTTTTTACAATGATATAGTCCGTCATCTGACTTTTTAATCATAGCTTCTAAATCATCTTTTAGCCCGAAGCAAATACCTATAGAAGTAGTATATTTTATCTCTAAATCACCAATTTTTATTATATTTTCTTCAAATGCTTTTCTTATTTTTTCAAAAAGATTTTTTGTATCTTCTAAACTTATATTTTCTAATAGTACACAAAACTCTTCTCCTCCAAACCTAGCCATAAGGTCTGATTCACGTAGGTTTTTATTTAATACATTTGCCACTTCACAAATAGCAACATCACCTACATCATGTCCGAAAGTATCATTGATGTTTTTAAATTTATCTATATCAAGCATAGCTACTACTAAATTTTTATCTTCTCTTCGTGCTTTTTCAAATATAGCTTGTCCACTATTAAAAAAGTATCTTCTATTAAATGTACCAGTCATAAAGTCTTTGTTTGCCATATCTCTTGTTTTTTCAAAAAGTTCTAAAATCTCTAAGTTAGAATTTATTCTTGTGGTTACTTCTATTTGTGAGTATGGTTTATTTAAAAAGTCATTTGCTCCTAGTTTTATAAACTTTGTTGGAACTTCTGGTTGGTCATTTGTACTTAAGACTATTACTCCAAGTTGGTCTTTGTTGTAATCTTTTCTAATCTCTTTAGTTAGCTCCATACCATCCATTACTGGCATATTATAATCTGTTAAAACTAAAGAAAATTTTTCTTTTGAAGATTGTAGTATATCTAAAGCCTCTTTACCATCTCTTGCAGTTGTAATATTTAGTTTTAGTTTTTTTAATAAATTAACTGCCATAGCAAGTTGTAAAGGTGAGTCATCTACTACTAAAATATTTGTATCGTAGTTTTTTAAAATTCTTGATATACTTGTAATTGCACATGAGCAATCTAAGTTTGCATCTTTTACTATAAAATCAACTATATCTTTTTCTATCCAGAAATTATTTGTCTCTTCATCCTCTTTATCAACTAAAACTAAAACAGGTATATCTTTTTTTAAAGCAAAATCTACAACTATTCCATCTTTTACATCTGGTAAAACTAGATTAATAATTGCAACATCAATATTTGTTTCTTTATTTAAAATATGTTTTACAGAGTCTTTATATGAGGTAGCTTTAAAAATAGTAGGATTATCAAAGTTTTTCTTTAACTCACTTTCTAACAAATCTAGTATGAATTCACTTTCATCAACTATAAGTATTGTTCTTTTTTGCTTCATATTTAGTACATAAACCTTTTAGTTATTTTATGAAGCAATTGTACCACAAAAATATTAATAATTGGTTTATCTTTAAGCAATATTATAATAAAATTAAAATTAATATATAAATTTAGTAAAGGATTATAAGTTTGCAAGATGATGAAATGATATATATGTTCCATGCGGAAAGTATTGATTTACTCGATGAAATGGAGGATTCTTTACTGGTTATCCAAGAAAGTGGAATGGATAAAGAACATATAAATGCTATTTTTAGAGCGGTACATTCTATTAAGGGTGGGGCTGGAATGTTTGAGTTAGAACAATTAGTTCATTTCTCCCATATTGCTGAAAATTTATTAGATAATCTAAGAAACAATAAAATAACAATAAATAACAACATTATTACACTTTTTTTAAATATTAAAGATCATTTAAATGATTTAATTGATGATATAATTCAAAATGATTGTAAAGAGGATTATAGTTCTGAACTTAAACTAAAAACAGAAAAATTTTCTGTTAAATTAAATGATTATTTAAATGGTAAAGTAGAAGAGGAAATCGAAGAGCAAGTAAAAGAGAATATTGAAGAAAAAACTAAAGAGCAAGTAGAAGAGAATATTTCTGAGACTACTACACTTATTAAAGATGATAGTTTAGATGAAATAAATCAAACTATTAAAAATAGTAGTGAACAAAAAGATGAACTTTTTATAGTTGATAATATACCTACTACAACAAATCAAGAAAAAACAAAAGAAAAACCTGTAGATATAATTAAATCATCTCCTTTAAGTAGTACATTGAAAGTTGAATCAAATAAAATAGATACTTTAATAAATCTTGTAGGTGAGATGGTTATTACAACGGCAAGTGTTATGCAACACTCTACACGAATCAATGATAAAGGCTTAAATGAATCTGTACACCTTTTATCAAGAATGCTAGAGGAGTTAAGGGAAACATCTATGAAAACTAGAATGGTTCCAATAGGTGATACATTTTCTAGATATAAAAGAGTTGTCAGGGACTTATCTCAATCTTTAAATAAAGAGATAGATTTAGTAATTGAGGGTTCTGAAACAGAACTTGACAAAACAGTAATAGAAAAAATATCTGACCCTTTAATACATCTAATAAGAAACTCAATAGATCATGGAATTGAAACAATCCAAGAGAGAGAATTAAAAAATAAAAACTCTAAAGCTATGATAAAACTAAAAGCATTTCATGAGTCTAGTAGTATAACTATTCAAGTTCAAGATGATGGTAAAGGTTTAGATAAAGATAAAATTCTTGAAAAGGCAATTTCCAATGGTCTTATTACAAAAGATGATAAGATTAAAGATGATGATATTTACAATTTAATCATGCAGCCTGGTTTTTCAACGGCACAAAATCTATCAAATATATCAGGACGTGGTGTTGGTATGGATGTAGTAAAAAGAAACATAGAAGAACTACGAGGTACTATAGATATAAAAAGCCAAAAAGATATTGGTATGAGTGTAACTATTAGGCTACCTTTAACATTGGCTATTATAGATGGTTTTATGATAAAAATATCTGATGATTTTTATATTATACCATTGGAGATGCTTTTAGAGTGTATCGAACTTACCCAAGAGCATAAAGATTTTGTTGCAGAACATAACTTTATAAATTTAAGAGATCATGTTTTACCTCTTTTAGATTTAAGGGAGTTTTTTGGATATGAAAAAAATGATAATAGAACTAAGAAAGAGAATATAGTTGTAGTAAACTTTGGTACATTAAAAGTTGGTTTGATAGTAGATGAACTTCTAGGGGAGTTTCAAACTGTAATTAAGCCAATGGGTAAGGTGTTTCAAAACTTAAAAGGTATAGGTGGTGCAACAATTTTAGGAGACGGTAGAGTTTCTCCAATATTGGATATACCTATTTTACTACAATATGCAAATCAAAACAAAATTTAAAGGATCAAAATGATAAAGTTAATCAAAAGTAAAATTATTTATAAGGTGTTATTTGCAATTTTTGTATTGTTAACAATTAGTAATTTAACTATTACATATATCAATACAAATAATGTAAAAGAGGATTTTTTAGTTACTGCTAAAAATAATGTTGTTATGATGAATAAATCAATTTTTATCGCTTTAAAAACGGCAATGATGACTGGTGATAGAGATATGATGAATCAAGTTGAGGATGAAACACGAAATATTCATGGTGTAGAAAAGCTTATTGTTGCAAAAAGTGAAGCTTTATTATCTTTATACGGAAGCAATACACCATATACAACAGATAAAGATACTTTAAAAGTATTTCAAAATAAAAAAAGCAGAATATTAGAAACTAATATTGATGGTAAACATGATTTAAGACTAATAAAGCCAATGATTGCAACTGCAGAATGTATCTCATGTCACACAAACCAAGTAGAAGGTGATGTTATTGGTGTGATTGACTTAACATTTTCACTTTTAGAAACAGATCTAAAATTAGATAGTATTACTATGAAAAACCTTTTATGGTCAACATTTTTAGGCTGGTTAACATTAGTAATTTTATTTTATATTGTAAATAAGATAACAAAACCAATTGATGAATTAAAAAAAGGTTTTGAGAAACTTTTATATAATGAAGATGTTACTGATGTAAAACTAGAGGTTAAATCTACTGATGAGATAGCAGATGTATCAAATATTTATAATCAATATATGAAACAAATAAATGATGGTCTAAAACAAGATGAAGAGTTTATAAAAGAAACAAAAGAGTTTACTCAAAGTTTACAAGATGGTTATTTCGATAAGCAATTAGAAGTTATCCCAAATAGTGCTTCTTTGATTGAACTAAAAGAGTTACTAAATACATTATCTGTAAATTTAAATACTACTTTTAAAGATATGAGTAAAGTATATATTGATTTAGCAAATGGAAGTTTTGAAGTTCTGTATGATAAAGAGGCTACAGGGGAGTTTAACACTTTAAAAAATGCAACAAATGAACTAAGTGATGCTTTATCTTCAATTCTAGATGGTATTAATGAAACTGTGGATGCTGCGTTAAAAGGTGACTTTGATCATAGGCTAGATACAAGTAAATACAAAGGTGATATGAAAGGTATTGCTCATGGATTAAATAATGTTGTTATAGGGTTTAAAGATACATTATCTAATATAAATAGAGCAATGGAAAAAGTTGCGCAAGGTGATTTAACTGTTAGAATCGATAACGACTATAGTGGAGAGTATCTAGTTTTAAAGAACTCTTTTAATACTACAATTACAAAGCTAGACCAAGTAATATCAAGTGCAAATCAAATATCACATGATGTAATAGATGGAATAAACAATGTAACTCAAACTGCACAAGAGATTTCAAGTGCAAGTTTACAACAAGCAAATAGCTTAGAGGAGACTTCGGTTGCTGTTGAAGAGATTGCTGGAAACATAAACCTTAGTACAAACAATGCAAAACATACAACAGAGATGGCTCAAAAAGCATCTTCAATTGCAGTTGAAGGTGGAGATGCTGTTCATAAAACAGCAGACTTAATGGAAGAGGTTGCTTTAAAAATTGAACAAATTGAGGATATTGCATATCAAACAAATTTATTAGCTTTAAATGCTGCTATTGAAGCTGCACGTGCTGGTGAACATGGAAGAGGTTTTGCTGTTGTTGCGGTTGAGGTAAGAAAACTAGCTGAAAGATCACAAACTGTTGCAAGTGAGATTGGTACGATTTCTAATGTAAGTGTTAAAGAGAGTAGAAAAG
This sequence comes from Campylobacterota bacterium, assembly GCA_034723795.1. Lineage (GTDB taxonomy): Bacteria > Campylobacterota > Campylobacteria > Campylobacterales > Arcobacteraceae > JAIOSF01. The sequence continues at coordinate 25,276 of JAYEPG010000105.1, read as the reverse complement.
CTGGAGATCTTATTAATGAGATGGTTCCAAGTACACAATCAACTACAACTTTAATAGAAGAGATTTCAGCTGCATCAGAAGAGCAAGATATAGGTATAAAACAGATTCATGATGCAATGAATAGTCTAGATAGAACTACACAAGATAATGCAAAATCAAGTGAAAGTTTAGCTGTAAATAGTAAGCAGATGTTAAATGAAGCTCAGAAATTATCAACAATGATTACATTCTTTAATGTTTCAAATGATGTTTCCTCTTTAGCTATTGAGGAAAATGTGGATTTAGATATAAAAGATGAAGATAATACTAATGAGGGTGTTACTAAATCATCAAATGAAAAACCAAAAAACTGGGTTAACTTTTAAGGTATTAAATGGAAGATATTCAATATTTAACATTTTGTATAGGTGATGAGGTATTTGCTCTTGAGGTATTAAAAATACATGAGATTATACCTTATGATACTATTACTCATATACCAAGAATGGAATCATATGTAAAAGGTGTAATGAATATTAGAGGTAAGATAGTCCCTATTGTTTCATTAAACAAAAGATTAGAGTTAAATCTGCATATGGATAATAAAAAACAATCTATAATAATCATCTCATTACCTTTGGATGGTGAGATGAATGATGTGGGTGTTATAGTTAGTAAAGTTGATCAAGTATTTACAATAGGTAAAAAAGATATTGAATCAAGTCCTGTATTTGGTTCAAAGGTAAAAAAAGAGTTTATTAAAAATATTGCGAAGTTTAATGGAGATTTTATATCTATATTAGATATAGATGAAATTTTAAACTTAAAAGAGTTATCTACAACAAAACAAGAAATGGTGTAATTTATGAAAACAACTATAGATAAAAATGATGTTTATTATGATGAGTTAATTAGTCTTGTTACTGGAAATACAAATATATCAAGCCAATATGTTATTTTTCAAAATTGTGATGATGAGTATTATGCAATAAATGTGGCTAAAGTTGAAGAGTTAATTCAAAATAAGAATATAGATATTGTAAGAAGTACAAACAGTGATATGCTAACACTAGGTGTTTCAAAAATAAGAGATAATCTTGCTGTATTAGTTAATTTTGATGATTGGATAGGTACTACTATTAAACCAGACGATAAATTATCATTGATAATACTTTGTAAGTATTCTAGTACTAGACTGGGGCTTATTGTAAAAAATGTGATAGGTATCCAAAGTATAGAGTTAGATTCTATGTTTAATGGTACACAAAGAGATGATAAAATAGCATACGCAGTTCAAATTACAGTAAATGGTGAAAAAAAGTTATGTAATATATTTGATTTTGATCAAATTACTATGGATATATATCCAAATATAATAACTATGAATCAAAACCTTGTAGAGGATATGCAAATCGAAACAGATGTGGTATCTGAAAAAAAGGTACTTATTGCTGAAGATAGTATTCTTATCCAAACTCAAATGAAATCTCTTTTAGAGAAAATGAATTTAAAATTTCAAATGTTTGATAATGGTGCAACACTATTTGAGTATTTAAACAATACAAATATTGATGATATAGGATTGATTATCACAGATATAGAGATGCCAGTTATGGATGGAATTGATCTTTTAAATAACATAAATGAAATAAAAAAGTTTAAAGAGATACCTTTAATTGCTCATACAAATATGTCAAATAGTGCAATCTCTACAAATATTATAAACCTTGGTGTGTTAACAATAGTTGATAAACTTGATTTATCAAAATTAAAAACTGCAATAACAAAGTATTGTAGAAAATAGAAATAGTGCTAAAATGAAAAATATTAATATATCAGATAAAGAGTTTTTACAATTAAAAGATATAATCTATAAAAAATCTGGTATACATATCACAAATAATGATATAAAAAACTTAAAAAATAAACTAATAGATAGGCTGTTAATAAATAGACTAAGTTCTTTTGGGGATTATTATAAATTTTTGATAGAAAATAATAATGAGATACAATCTATGATAAATGCTGTTACTACAAATGAAACATATTTTTTTAGAGAGCATAAACATTTTGAGTTTTTAAAAGATGAAGTTTTACCTAAAGTAAAATATGAGAAGTTTAGATGTTGGAGTGCAGCTGGTTCTAATGGTGCTGAAGCATATAGTATAGCTATGCATGTCAATTCTAATCTAAGCACTTATCAAAATTGGGAAGTTGTCACAAGTGATATAAATAATGAAGTATTAAATTTTGCAAAAAATGGTATCTACCCATTGCGTTATTCTAAAAAAATACCACAAGAGTATTTAGAACAATATTGTTTTAAAGGTCAAAATGAAGATGATGGATTTTTTAAAATATCAGATAAACTCAAAAGAAATATATCTTTTGAGCATATAAACTTAATGGAAAAGAAGGATTTTGATATTGGTAAATTTGATTTGATATTTTTAAGAAATATGATTATTTATTTTAATGATGATGATAAAAAGATCATTGTTGAAAATATAATAAAGCACTTAAATGTAGGTGGTTATCTATTTATGGGACATAGTGAGTCTTTATATAGAATAACAAAAAAAGTTGTGCAAATACAACCTAGTATATACAAAAAAATATAACAAAGATAAAAAATAGATGACAAACATATTTATAATTGATGATTCAGTACTTTTTAGAACTAAAATGAGTAAAGATATTGAATCCCAAGTAGATTTAAAAATCATAGGAACTGCCAATGATGCAGTAATAGCTCAAAAAAGATTTAAGATGTTTGATGATTTTCCTGAGATAGTTATTTTAGATGTTGAGATGCCTAAAATTGATGGGTTGACTTTTTTAGAAAACTATTTATCTAAAGTTGATACAAAAGTTATAGTGTGTACTTCAAACTATAAGACACATAAACGAAAAGCTTTATTATTAGGTGCAGTTGATGTTATAGATAAAAGTCAAATAAATGCTAATAACTCTGCAAAATTAATAGAAGCTATAAAAAAAGTAAGAGACCCAAATAAAAAAGTAACAAGTGCAATAAATACAAGTTACAATCACAATTTAGTAGCAAATAGTTCAAAAATTGTAGCACTTGGTGCATCAACAGGTGGATTAGAAGTTTTAGAAGATATATTTTCATCTTTGCCAAGTAGTACACCTCCAATTTTAGTGGTGCAACATATGGGTAGAGATATTATGCCAACATTTGTTCCAAAATTAAAATCAATTTGTAAAGTAAATATAAAAGAGGCTATTCATAATGAATTAGTAAAAGAGAGTACAGTTTATATTGCACCTTTTGGAAAACACTTAACTATAAAAGATACTGTAGGTGGATATAAAATAGTTATAAGTGATGGGGAAAAGGTATCATATCATAAACCTAGTATTGATTTATTGTTTAATTCTGTTGCTTCTTGTGCTAAAAATAAATCTTCAGCTTTTATACTTACTGGTATGGGTACTGATGGGGTTGAGGGTATAAAAAATATTAAAAATTCAGGTGGAAAAACATTTGCACAAGATGAGCAAAGTTGTAAAGTTTTTGGTATGCCAAAAGCTGCAATTGAATCAAAAATGATAGATAAAATTATTAAGCCCCAGCATATAGTATCGCAGATACTTTCTAGCTAATTTATCCAAGAAGCTCCTCTACAATTTTTTTATCATTTAATGGAAATTTTTTATCATAAATGATTTGATGCTCTTCATCACCTTTTCCTAAGATTAAGATTACTGGGTTGTCATATTTTTTTGATTTTTCAATAGCTTTAGCAATAGCTGATTTTCTATTTAAATCTATTTCATAGTTATTTGCATCTTTACAACCTTTGATAATATCTTCACATATTAAATCTGGGTCTTCATTTCTAGGGTTATCTGCTGTAATAATAACCTCTTTACTGTAAAAAGTTGCCATTTTACCCATCATAGGTCGTTTTGTTCTATCTCTATCTCCCCCTGCACCAAATACAGTAATAATATCATGTGTAGCAAAACTAATAAAAACCTCTTTCATCCCATCAGGAGTATGAGCAAAGTCTACAATAACCAGTGGGTCATTACTTACAACTTCCATTCTACCAGCAACACCACCAAAATATTCTACAACATCACATATCTCTTGAAGTGGTTTTTTTGTTACTAAGTTAACAGCAGCAACAGCTGCAGTTAGATTATAAACGTTAAAAAATCCCATCATAGGTGAACTAAAGTTTACAATATTTGAAAAATGTTGTAGTGCTACGTGAAGTCCATTTTTTAAACTATATGCAGTTACTTTAAAAGTTGCAGGGTTTTCTGCTCCATAAGCATATATATTTTTTAGTTTATATTTGATGTTTTTATCATCTTTATTGATAAGTTTCATTGAGTCATCTTGGAAAAAACTATTTTTTACATCAATATATTCTTGAAGTGTATTATGATAGTCAAGGTGATCTTGAGTGATATTTGTATGAATTTTTAGAGCAAAGTTTATACCCTCAATTCTATTTTGAGATATAGCATGACTACTAACCTCCATAACAAAAAAATCACAACCATTTTGTATAGCTTTATTAATATGATTGAAGTTTGATAATTGAACAGGTGTAGTTAAACTGTACTCTTCAATCTTTTCATCATTTATAAAAAAACCTCTCGTACCTTGAAGAGCTACTTTATATCCTAAATCTAATAGTATAGAGTAGATGGCAGCTGCCGTAGTTGTTTTTCCATTTGTACCAGTTATACCAATAACCCCAATAGATGAAAAGTCAAAAAAATCTTTAAGCTGGGATGATTTAATAAAATCAACACAACCGTTCTTTTTTGCATCCTCTTCATAGTTCTTATTTTGTTCTGATATAACAAATGTTGTATCTTTAGAAGCTTTAGTAGAGTTATCTGTAAATTGTTTATTATTTTGAGTTACTATCAATATTTTTCTTTCCTAGTTTTTCATATAAATTAATCAAGTCTTTGTCATAAGAGAAAAACTCATTAAAACCATCTAAGTAACTGTATGCTGTATCATTGAAGTTGTTTTCAATTAATTTATCTATAAAATCTACTAAATCATCTTTAGATGAGATAGCAACTTTTGTACTAAACATAATATCTTGATATGCCTCTTTAAAAGAGCCTCTATTATCAACTAACTCCATGAAATCTTTATATTCAATTGCATTTAATGATTCTACACTAGTATGTGATATATCTTTTAAAAGAGTTACCATTTTGTCGTTGTCGTTATCATAAGTATCTAAAGTCTCTTGCACAAATTTTACAGCATCATCAAAGTTTAAATCTTTTGAAACGCTAAAATAATCAAATAAATTTTGAGCTTTCTCCTCATTTTCATAAGATACATCACAAAATATACAATATAATTGATACTCAATATTTGTTGGATATAAAGATGTAACTTGTGAATATAAAAACAATGCTTTATCATACTCTTTATTTGAAAAAAAAGTGTGTGCTTGATTTAGAATCTCTTCGATATTACGCATTTAGTATTTCATCCTCCATACCCTGTGGCACATTAACAATTTGTAAATCAGGGTGAATAGCAGCTTTTAACTCTTTTTCAACTATAAATTTTAATGTACTACCACTAGCTGCACATCCAACACATGCACCTTGAAGTTGAACATAAACTTTAGCATCCTTAATTTGTAATAATGCAATAGCTCCACCATCTTTAGCCATCATTGGTGCAATTTTGTTCTTAATTATTTCTGATACAGGTAATTGTAAATCCTCATCTGTAAATGGCATACTCATCTTAATTTTCCTTATTTATTATTTAGAAGCACTGCTTCTTTTATTTGTTTTTACAAACACTACACCTAAAGCAGTGATAGCAAGTATCACCCCTATAGTTTGAAATATAAATGTTAATGTAACAGCTTCACTCATAATTATGAGTTAACTACACTATCACATCTAGCACATAAAGATTCTTCATCTTTAGCTCTAAACTTCCAACATCTTGGACATTTTGCTTTACTTCCATGATAAACTTCAAAAGATTTTCCATCAACTTCAAAAGTAGCAATTGCTCCATCTTCACTTGATTTCATAACTTTAGAAACTACAAACCAATCTTCAGCAACAGTAGAGTCAAGTGCTAAAATATCTTCAGAGTTTGTGTATATAACTAACTCTAAAGTTGATTTAATAACCTTATCTTTATTTAGTTTATCTTTTATCTCTGCAAATTTACTTTTAGCATTTAACAAATGTTCTTCATTAAGATTTAATTCAATTACAGGGATAACATATTTTTCAAGATCAAAAATAGATTCTACACCATCAGTAATAACTTTTGGAGCATGTTGTACTAATTCATTCATAGTATATGTTAGAACTGGTGCAAGTGTAGTTAAAAATGCACGTGCAATCATAGCCATTGCACTTTGAGATGCTATTCTTGTATCAGAATTTTTACCATCACAGTACATTTTATCTTTACAAATATCAATATATATGTTTGATAACTCTGCTACAATAAAGTGATTTAATCTATTTAATCCTCTTGAGTAATCATTCTCTTTAAATGACTCATCAGCTTCTAAGAATACTTTTTGAGCTTTATCTAAAATCCATAAATCCATAGTACCCATTTTTTCTAAGCTACAAATCTCTTCTAACTCATGAACATTTCCTAGTAAAATCTTACCTGTGTTTCTTATTTTTCTATACTGTTCAGCCATCTGCTTTAAGATACCGTCAGAGATTTTTAAATCAGATTGATAATCAGACATAGCAACCCACATTCTTAAAATCTCTCCACCATATTGTTTTAAAACTTTATCAGGTGCTACAACATTACCTTTTGACTTAGACATCTTTTCACCCTTAGCATCAACAGTGAAACCGTGAGTAAGAATAGATTTATAAGGTGCAACTTCACTTGAAGCCAATGAAGTTAAAAGTGAAGATTGGAACCAACCTCTATGTTGATCAGAACCTTCTAGATACATATCAGCAGGATAAGTTCCAGCATCATAGTTTCTACTTCTTAAAACAGCATTTTGTGTAGAACCTGAATCAAACCATACATCTAAAATATCCATAGTTTTTTCTAAATCATCAGGGTTAAGTCCACTTCCTGGGTATAATAGATCTTTAATCTCCATATCGTACCAAGCATCAGCACCTTTCATCTCAAAAATCATAGCTACATAGTTAAGAACTTGCTCATCATAAACAATTTCATCTGTAAGTTTGTTTCTAAAGAATGCAATAGGAACTCCCCAATCTCTTTGTCTTGAGATACACCAATCAGGACGACCTTCAATCATAGTTTTTAGTCTGTTTTTACCATGTGCTGGATAAAAATCTACATTTTCTATAGATTCTAAAGCATTTTCTCTAAGTGTTTTTCCATCTTTACCATAAGGTGCATCCATAGAGATAAACCACTGTTTAGTTGCTCTAAAGATTACAGGCTTATGTGTTCTCCAACAGTGTGGATATGAGTGAGTAATATCAACTCTTTTTAGAAGGGCATCACCAAGTAGTTCTAAAATAGGCTCATTTGCTTTAAATACATTCATATTTAAAAATTCTTCAGGGTTAGGAAGTAGATTTTCTCTTACAATAGTATTGTCATAAGCACCATTAGCGCCTACAGGCATAATAACATCAAGACCGTATTTTAAACCAACTTTATAATCATCCTCACCATGTCCAGGAGCAGTATGAACAGCACCAGTACCTGCATCCATCATTACATGATCACCTAAAACAATTTTAGATTCTCTTTTGTTTAAAGGATTTATTGCATGTGTATTTTCAAGTATATTAGGATCAATATCTTTTACTATATCACCTTTTATAACTTCATCAGCTAATAAAGTACCATATAGTTTTTTAGCAACTACAAAACCATCACTTGTAAGTACATATTCCTCTTCACCGTTAAGTGAGATTCCAGTATTTGCAGGTAAAGTCCAAGGTGTAGTTGTCCAGATAATTACACTAGCATCTAACTCTTTAAGTTTAAAAGCAACAAAAATAGATGGAGATACTTTATCTTCATATTCAACCTCTGCTTCAGCTAAAGCAGTTTGTGCAGCCCATGACCAATATACAGGTTTAGATCTTTGGATTAAAAGACCTTTTTTAGAGATAGCTATAAGTTCTCTATAGATATTTGCTTCAAATTTAAAGTCCATAGTTAAATAAGGTTTTTCCCAATCAGCCATGATCCCAAGCTGTTTAAACTCTTCTCTTTGAACATCTACAAACTTAGTTGCATGATCTCTACAAAGTTGTCTAAATACACTTTTGGGTAACTCTTTTTTCTTTTTGCCACCCTTTTTTTTATTAAGTGCCTCTTCAACTTTTTGCTCGATTGGTAGACCATGACAATCCCAACCTGGAGTAAATCGTACTGATTTTCCATCAAAATAGTGGTACTTGATAATAATATCTTTAAGTACTTTGTTTAAAGCATGACCAATATGGATATTTCCATTTGCATATGGAGGACCGTCATGTAATGTAAAGCTTTCACACCCTTTTCGGTTAGCTTTCATTTTATCATAAACTTTTTGTTCATCCCAAAGCTTATATTGTTTTGGTTCGTTATGTGGTAAACTTCCTCTCATTGGGAAAGTTGTTTTTGGTAATTGTAGTGTCTCTTTATAGTTAATTGCTTCTTCTTGCTGTGACATATTGTTAATAATCCTATAATTTAAAATAAGATAGAGTATATCTAAATAACAATTAAAAAAAAGTAAAGTAAAAGGTGTATAAATGTTTAACAATATATTCAATAACCAGAACATGATAGAGTTCCAAAATTATCTAAAACAAAATAATCAAACAGTAACATGTGCGGAGAGTTGTACAGGTGGATTAATAGCATCAATGATAACAGAGATTTCTGGTTCATCATCAATTTTCAAAGGTTCTATCGTTACATATTGTAATGAGATAAAAGAACAAGAATTAAATGTACAAAAAAATACAATGATAAAATATGGAGTAGTAAGTTGTGAAGTTGTTGAAGAGATGCTAAAAGGTGTTTTAAAAAAATTTGATTCTGATTATGCTATGGCAGTTAGTGGAGTAGCTGGTCCTACAGGTGGAACAGAAGCAAAACCTGTAGGTACTGTTGTAGTTGGTGTTATGAATGCAAAAGGGGACAAAGAGATAAGTATTTATCGCTTTAGTGGAGATAGAAGAGAGGTGCAAATACAAGCTGCAAAAACAGCTTTTAAAAAGAATTTCAAAATTCTTTTTAAAAAGCCTTGACAAATGATTTTATTTTTATTATAATTCCGCCACAAAACAACAAATGACTTGTTAGCTCAGCAGGTAGAGCATCTCCCTTTTAAGGAGGTGGCCGTTGGTTCGAATCCAACACGAGTCACCATTTATTGTTTTGTATGTTATTTAAAACGGTCGATTAGCTCAGTTGGTAGAGCGCTACCCTTACAAGGTAGATGTCATAAGTTCAAGTCTTATATCGACCACCATTATTATTTATGTTGGCCCCTTCGTCTAGTGGTTAGGATCCATGGTTTTCATCCATGTTACAGGAGTTCAAATCTCCTAGGGGTCACCAACTTAAATATTAAAACTTAAAAGTGCGGTTGTAGCTCAGCTGGTTAGAGTACCTGCCTGTCACGCAGGGTGCCGAGGGTTCGAGTCCCTTCAACCGCGCCACTTTTATTTTGTGACTTGTTAGCTCAGCAGGTAGAGCATCTCCCTTTTAAGGAGGTGGCCGTTGGTTCGAATCCAACACGAGTCACCATTACATTAATTTGTAATAAACGTTATTTCATTTTATTATTTCTTTAAGAAATATGGTCGATTAGCTCAGTTGGTAGAGCGCTACCCTTACAAGGTAGATGTCATAAGTTCAAGTCTTATATCGACCACCATGAATTTTAAAAAATGTACTAAATGTACATAATTTTAAAAGAAATAAATTTTTGTTGGCCCCATCGTCTAGTGGTTAGGATCCATGGTTTTCATCCATGTTACAGGAGTTCAAATCTCCTTGGGGTCACCAACATTAATTTTAAAACTAAAAGTGCGGTTGTAGCTCAGCTGGTTAGAGTACCTGCCTGTCACGCAGGGTGCCGAGGGTTCGAGTCCCTTCAACCGCGCCACTTTTATTTCAAACAAAATCAAATATTATTTTATTGTTAAATCTTATGAAAAGAATTAAATGATTATTTATATATAATTATAAATAAATTTATAAAAGAAAATTATACCAAATTAAGTCAAAACTAGTCACTTAAGTATCTAGTTTGGGCTTTATTTGGTATAACTTAAAAGTTATCCTCTTTAATTCTACTTTGTATATCTATCTCATTTATATCTATAAATTCATTTTTTAAGTATTGTTCTCGTGCTACTCTACCTATCATAGCAGCATTATCACTACAAAACTCTAGAGGTGCTAATAGTAAAGGAGCATTGTATTTATTACATAACTCTTCACAACTTTTTCTTAGCTCTATATTAGCACTAGCACCACCAACTATTGCAAATCTTTTAGGTGGTACTTGTTTAAAATACTTTTTTAACTTCATCATTATATGAGCAACTGCTGTTTTTTGAAAACTTGCACAAATATCACTTATGGTTTTTTCTGATAGCTTCTCTTGATTAGATTTTTCTTGTTCTTTTAGAATATTAACACGAACTGCATTTTTAAGTCCACTATAACTAAACTCTATATTTGGCGACTGTCTAAGAGGAATAGGGAGTTCGTATTTAGATGAGTCACCTTTTAAGGCATACTCTTGAACTACTGGACCACCTGGGTAACCTAGATTCATCATCTTTGATACTTTATCAAAGCTTTCGCCAAAGCTATCATCCATACTACTTCCAATAACTTTCATATTATTTAAACTATTAGCTTCTATTATTTGTGTATGTCCACCAGAAACTAATAAAATAGTACAAGGAAGTTGTTCCTCTTTTTCAATAAATAAAGAGTAGATATGACCTTTTAGATGATTTACTGCAATTAAAGGGATGTTTAAACTGATACTTAAAGCTTTTGCCATAGTTACACCCTCTGTTAAAGTTACACTAAGTCCAGGGGCATTTGTAACTGCAATAGCTTTTAAATCTTTTAAATACTCTTTACAATCTTCAAGAATTTTTGGTAGTGCTTCTATGTGAAGTCTAGCAGCTAGTTCTGGAACTACCCCTCCATATACACTATGTTCTAACTCTTGAGATATTTTTTTGTGATATATTAACTCTTTTGTGTCAATTTTTGTAATAGCAATACTACTATCATCACAACTTGATTCTATACTTAAAATCATATATCTATACTAAAATCTCTAATTCATCAGAATATTTATCTTCACAATATGGTTCATAACTAGATTTGTATATTTTGTAGTGAGCTGATGCCTTATGTCCGTCAAGTGCTGCTTCATTTTCCCATGTTTCAAATGCCATAAATTTTTTTCTGTTATTTTCTAACTGAGTTATCTCATACATTAAACAACCATTTTCCGCCTTTGAAGGCTTAACCATTGCACTTAATAATTCTTTCATTTTATCTTCACAACCATCTTTTGCTATAAATGTTACTCTTTTTGTTATCGTCATTTTTTCCCTTTTATTTAATTAATTATTTTGATTGTGCTATTAACACATCCTCTATCATTTTATCTAAATCACCATCTAAAATACCATCAATATTGCTATACCCTATATTGCTTCTTGTATCTTTTATTTGTTGATATGGTTGCATAACATAAGATCTTATTTGATGACCCCATCCTATTTCACTTTTAGATATACCTTGTTTTTCTGCTGCTTGACGTTCTAGTTCTAGTTCATATAGTCTTGACTTTAGCATCTTCATAGCAGAAGCTTTATTTTTATGTTGACTTCTATCATTTTGACATTGTACTACTACATTTGTTTCTATATGTGTGATTCTAATAGCTGATTCTGTTTTATTTACATGTTGACCACCAGCACCGCTGGCTCTATATGTATCAATTCTAATATCTTTATCTTCTATTTCTATATCAATATTATCATCAACTTCAGGGGATACCATAACAGAAGCAAATGAAGTATGTCGTTTTGCATTAGAGTCAAATGGTGAGATACGAACTAGTCTATGTATACCATTTTCAGTTTTTAAATACCCATAAGCATTTATTCCAGAAATAATAATACTCACATCTTTTATACCCGCTTCATCACCAGCTTGATAGTCAAGAATCTCAACTTTGAAACCTTTTCGCTCTGCCCATCTAAGATACATACGATAAAGCATATTTGCCCAATCACAAGACTCAGTTCCACCAGCACCTGGATGAATTGTAACAATAGCATTACTACCATCATCATCACCACTAAGCATAACTTCTATCTCTGTTTTTTGGATTATCTCTTCTAGGTTTGGAGCTTCTTCATATAGAGTTTCAATAGTTTCAGAGTCTTCTTCTTCTGTTGCCATTTCGTAAAGTTCACTTGCATCTGTGATAGCTTCATTAGCCTTTTTGAATTTATTTTGACGACCTAAAAGTCTATTTTTTTCTTGAGCTATTTTTGTAGCTTGTTCTTGATTGTTCCAAAACTCTGGTTCTTGTTCTAGTGATGTTATCTCATCAAGTCTAGCTTGAATATCATCAGGTTTTAAAATCGATTCAATATTTTCTAACTTTTGATTTAATGTTTTTAATAGTTGTGTATATTCATAATTATCCATGGAGGTATTATATCCAATATATAGTTATATACCAAATATCTTTACCTCAATTTTATATTAAACTTGCACTTAAGCCATAATGGAAAATAAAAATCCAGCAACTAAACTAGATAATATAATAAGTAGTTCCGAAAATTGGTTATTTTCCCCAATTAATCCAACCCTTACTTCATTTAAAATTACGAAAAACATTACTATAAATAAACCTACAAATAGTTCCATAACATCCTCCTTGATATTATAATTTCTTATATAAAATTATAAAACAAAGGATATTAAAGTATTAAAAAAATTTATATCTAGTTTTATTTTTTAATTATTGTCATCTCTAACAACTTATTAATATAAAACATAATGAAATAAATCTTACCTTTCATTGAAGCTATTTTTATATGTCACTTAAAAGTCTGAAATTTCGCAAGTATTGCCTCGTACCTCTCATAGTATTTATTATGCTTAGTATTACTTATAAATTTACGGAAAATATTTATATATTTCTCTTCTGTGTTTTACCGTTTCTATGATGATAGTATCATCCTCTTTTTTGATACCGATTCTATAATCTCCAAATCTTATTTTAAAATAATTTTTATATCCTGTCATTTTTTCAACTTTTCCTATCTCACTTAAATTATCATAAGTTGGAAAAGTATTAAATACAAATTCTTCAATAGTTTGAGCATATTCATTTGGTAGTTTTGAAAGTTCTTTCAAAAACTTCTTTTTGTATTCAATTTTCATTGATATTATGAATCTTTATTTTTTTTAATGACTTGTAGTATTCTCTCGCATCTTTAGCTGATAATATTTCATCATCTTTATTTTCTTCCATTAATTTATATAATGCAAAATTTTCTAAAGTTTCTGTAATTTGTTCATAAGTTTTTATATCTAACTGAACAGCAATTTTATGATTTTCATTATCTACAATATAGTTAGGATTGATACACATATTTAACTCCTATATTTTATTTATGAAATAGTATATCAAAACTTAAGTGAGATTTACTTAATCTATAGATTTTAATATACATAGTTTTAAATAACTGTGGTTAATTTTTTTGAATACTGAGTATTATAATATAATAAATAAGAAAATTTAAAGTTTTTTATACGGTTTTTTATATCTAACTGTTTCATCACCAGCATTAATTGCACAGTTAAATTGGTAGTCAACCATTTTTTCAAAAGGTTGTAGAAATTTTTGAAATTTCATCTCTTCAATATCTTCTATTTTATGATGATTTAAAAGTTCTAAAACACATAAAGTTGACTCAATAGTTGATAAACAATATGAGTTTGGTTGTGTTTTAATCTTAAAAGCAGATGCTTTTTTATGTTCAAAACTGACTCTTTGAAGATGGTGTAAGTTTTTACTTAACCTTAGCATCTTAACAGAACAAGCCCAAGTTGAATCTATGATAAATATTACATTTGTTTTATTTTCTTCATATATATTTGTGTTGTTTAGTTTTATTGTATCCTCACCTGGATATAAAATAAAACAGTTATATAAAGGGTTATTTACTATATCGTTTATCTTTGTGTTGTTTGAAAAGTCTATCCCTATATGTATTTGAGAGTTTGGTAAAGAAAGATGTGTAAAATGTCCTGTACCATTTTTTGTTTTTTTAAATTCTCTTGGATGCATTAAAATTATAAACTTTGTTTTTGTGTCTATTTGATTTACATATTTACACATACAGCTTGTTTTTGGTCTGTAACATTTATAACACTTTTCTCTTGTATCGTTGTCGATTTCTAATTTACTTATCATTTTGGAAGTTTACCCATATTTTTCTTTGTTTTATTTGTAGCTACTGCATCATAAGGAGACTCTGGCCAATAGTGTCTTTTGTATTTTCCTCTTAAATCTTTTCTCACATCATCATAAGAGTTTTTCCAAAAGCTTTCCAAATCATAAGTTATTGCAATTGGACGCATTGCAGGACTTAAAAGTTGTATCTGTAAAGCAACTGTATTGTTTAATATCATTGGTGTTTGACTTAATCCAAACATCTCTTGAAGTTTCACGCTTAATACTGGTATTTCTAGATTAGAGTAATCTATATTTATATTAGAACCACTTGGTACTTTTATACTTTTTGGTAAAAGTTGATTTAGTAGCTGTTGATTTTCCCAAGTTATTAAATTTAATAAAATAGAATATATATCTAAATTTTCAAGCTCTTTTATTTCATTTATACCCTCTAAATATGGCTTTAACCAATCATCTAAATTATTTATCAACCAATTATCACTAAAGTCTGGAAAATCATTATTTTTAATATGTTGATTTACAAAGTTTATTTTATCTTTTAAATCTTTTGCTTTTTTACTCCAAGGTAAAAACTCCAAGCCCTCTTTTTGTATTAAATTTAAAATGAGTTCCGTAAAGTTCTTAATACTTTTACTATCTTTTGATGTAGAGTATAGTTCTAAATTTAAAAAACAACTATGCTCTTTTATATCAAACTTTTTTTTAGATTTATTAAATGTTATAGTTTGTGATTGTTCTATAAAAGATGAAAAATAGCTTTCAATATTTTCTAAAGATATACTACAAGCTAAGTTTATATATGAGTCTTTATTGTTAGCAATTAGGTTTGATACTACTAAATAAGGTTCATTAAAAAGGGTATCTTCAATATTTAAAATCGCACCTTTTGCATTACTTAATTTATATCTGTTATCATCTTTTTGCCTTTGTTTTGCCAATCTATCAGGATATGCAAAAAGAACTAAAACACCAATCATATCTATATCAAATTTGTTTCTATTTTGAGGTTTTATCTTTTTTAGTTTTGTATAAAAAGCCTCTGATTGTTTCAAAATATCTTTTGCTATATATCTGTTTATAAAAGAGTTATCTATATCTTTTTGTAGTAAGTGTACAAACCTATCTTTTATATCACAAGAGGAGTAACTGTTTTTAAATATATCTTTTTCACTTAACATTGAAGCTAATAAACAAGCCTCATAACCATAGCCCATATCAGAAGCCGTTAAAATCATAAAAGAGTATCTAGGATGTAGTCCTAGAGTTAAAGCATCTTTTCCAAAACTTGTAATAGCAAAGTTATCATCTAACATCTGTAACTCTTGCAATATCTCTTTTGTATCTTCTAAAATTTTAGTATCAGGTATATTTAGCCAACTCAACTCATCAAACTCATCAACTCCCCATAAAGCCAAATCCAAAAGAAGTGAACTCAAATCTGTTCTTAAAATTTCAGGTTTTGTTGATGGTGTTAAAATCTTGTTTTGATGCCAAAGCTTATAGCACTTTCCATTTGATAATCTTCCTGCTCGTCCTGCTCTTTGAATTGCAGAATCTTTTGATATAAATGATAGTTCAAGATGATTCATACCGTTTGAGTAGTTATATCTAGATAGTTTTTCAAGCCCACTATCAATGACTACTTTAACCCCATCAATAGTTAATGATGTTTGTGCAATATTTGTTGATAAGATTATTTTACGTTTTTTATTTTTTAATATTGCTCTATCTTGTTCTTTTTTTGATAATGCTGAGTATAAAGGTAAAACAACTATATTCTCATCACTATTTTTTAAACTATCATTCAAAGATTTTTCTAAAGCTTTTATCTCTTTTACACCAGATAAAAAAACTAAAATATCCCCATCATCATTAGCAATTGAGTTTAGCGTTATATTTAATAGTGTACTATTTATATTACGGACATCTGGTTGTTTTAAATTTGCTTTTAAATATATATCTTCAACCTCAAAAGTTTTCCCAAGAGTAGTTATAACAGGTACATCACCTAGCAGATTTACTATCTCATTTGAGTTTAAAGTTGCAGACATAATCAATATCTTTAAATCATCACGAAGTAACTCTTGAACTTGTAAAGATAAAGCAAGTGATAGATCAGTATGGATACTTCTTTCGTGAAACTCATCAAATATAACCATAGCAACATTTTGCAAAGATTGATCGCTTTGTATCATACGAACTAATATAGCTTCAGTTACTACTAAAACTTTAGTTTTTGAAGAACTGCATCTATCCATTTTTACTTGATAACCAACAGTTTGACCAACCTCTTCACCTAAAAGTTGAGCCATACGAGATGCTACCATTCTAGCAGCTACTCTTCGGGGTTCTAACATAATAATGATTTTATTTTCAAGCCAAGGCTCATCTAAAAATGAGATAGGTACTACTGTACTTTTTCCAGTCCCTGGTGGGGCTTGTAGTATTAAAGTATTGTTGTTTATAAAGTTTGATTTTATATCATCTAAACTTTTGTATATTGGTAGATTTTGCAATTAGTTTTTTACTCTAGTTTAAAACATCATTTATATTTGTATATGAATATTGAGCAAAGTCACTATTTTTTGCTTTTATAGCATAAAGAGCCATTCTATCTGCTAGTTCATTTCCTTCGATTCCTGAATGCCCTTTTACATGTTTGATGATTATATTATTTTTGATTTGTTCATATAGATTGTGTCCGTTTTTGATTAATTCTAAATTTTTAATCTCTCCAGATTTTTTAGTCCAACCTTTTGCTTTCCAACCATATGCCCATGTACAAATACAGTCTATACTATATTTTGAATCTGAAAGAATAATTACTTTTTCACTTGACTTTAATTCATTTGCTAACAACAAAGCTTTATATAAGGCATTTAATTCTGCGATATTATTTGTACCATTTTCTACATAGTTTCCATAAAATAAAGTTGGCATTTCACCATTTTTATACAATGCCAATCCACTTCCAGCTTCCCCTGGATTTCCAGAACACGCTCCATCACAATATATACTTATATTTGTATTTTCTTGTTTATTAATATTTGTTGTAGTATTTGTAGGTTCAATTGATTTTTGTATCTCTTTTGTTTTAATGTTATTAAACTCTAATACCATTGCGTAGTTTTTTATGATTTGTTCTTGTGCTTTTATAGCTATATCACCTTTTAAAAGCATAAGTCTATTTGCATCATTTCTTAAAATATCTTTGTTTAATACTTCATCTTTCCAATTATCACTTGTAGGAAAATCAATATCAAGAATTTTACATTGCATTTTATTTAAAGTATCTTTATTCGAAATAAGCTCAATAAATTTTTCATCTATATTCATATATTTGTCCTTCTTAAAGTGCAAGTATACTAAAAATATATAAAAACTAAAAAGAGTTTTATAATATTTAGGAATTAAATCATATAATATTCAATGGATAAAAAATTAAAAAAATATATAGAATCATATGACAAAATACAAAACTGTGAAACATATTCCCTTATTCCAAATGGTGGTATGATAGTTTTAATAAATCAAGAAACAAACTGTGAAGTATTTATAGATAATAATACTTATCTACTTAAATCTTTTCAAGCTATACTTATTAATGCATATGAAGAGTCTATAGATATTAAATCAAATGAAAATATAAACCTAATAGTAGTAAGGTTCAAAGGAGCAGGTGCTTCTTTTTTTTATGAAAAGCATATGGAAGAACTTATGCATATTCCAAATGAACCTATTTTTTTAGAAGAAAACATTAAAGAAAATGAACTTGATAGCTATTTTAAAAATCATTTTAAACCAAGTAAATTGCCTTTTAATATTATGAAAATAATAGATTTATTAGATGAGCAAAAAAGTGATTATAATATTGATGAAGTTTTAGTAATAGCAAATGTACCAAGAAAGATTTTAGATAAGCAGTTTAGGTTAATGGCTGGTTTAACATTTAAAACATATGCCACTTTAAAAGAGATTTAAATTGATGTTTTTTGTATTAATTGAAGTTTTTTCAATCTCGTAAGTTTTTTTATTGCATATTCACGTTTTGACGCACTACTTCTATCAAGTGAAGGCTCTTCATATAATAGTTTTACGGGACGCCTAGCTTTTGTATATTTTGCACCTTTAGTAGAAGAGTTATGTTCATCCAAACGCTTTGCCACATCTTTGGTGATTCCTGTATATAAACTTTTATCACTACACTCAAGAATATAAACAAAATATGACATTAGAACTCCTTAGGTTTAAATTATGCTTTTTTAATATCTTTAATATTAAACTACTTTTTTACTCTCTGATCATAATAACACCAGCAAATCTACCACATGAACTATCTTTTCTATATGAAAAGTAGTTAAATGTTGAACATTTTGTACAGATATTTGCTATATCTATATGTTTCTTTTTTAAGCCTTTAGCTAAAAGTTGTTTTTCATTTATGCCTTGAAGATCTAAACATCTGCCATGGATAAATTTATCTCCAAATTGTTGTTTTGCTTCATTTGTTAACTCTTGTGATACTTCATAACAACATTTTTGTATAGATGCACCTATTAATACTTTTATGTTTTCTGGCTTACAATGATAATCCTCTTGCATCTTATCTATTGTATTACCTGCGATATTTTTAAAAGTTCCCTCTCTACCTGCATGTGCGACTGCTATAACTCTTTTGTGTTTATCATAAAAAAGTATAGGTATACAGTCAGCCACCATAACCATAAGTGGGGTATTTACTTTATTTGTTATAAGTGCATCACATTCAAGTGGGTTTTTTTTAGGATTAATATTTTTAACAACTCCTGAATGTGATTGTTCCATATATTGTAGTTTTGAGTTATCATAGTTATATTTTATTGCTAAATTTTCTCTTGCCTCATCTACACATCTTGTGTCATTTGTTACATGATATGCAATGTTTTTATCATATGCAGTAGAAAATATTGCTAAAAGTTTGTCATTATTTTTGATAATAAATTCCTTGTTTTATATTGCACTTAAAGTTTTATACTCATGTAAAGCATAGTCATCAGTCATACCACTTATATAATCTATTATTAGTCTTGTTCTATAGTACCACTCAAGTAATAAATAGTTTTCATCATTTTTAAGTTCAGCTATGCTTTTTTTGTATGCAACAAGATGTTTTTTTGATAATCTTGCTAATAGATTCTGACATATCAAACAATCAATTCTTTTATCATTTATAAGTTTATCAAACTCTTCATTTGAAAGTTTTAATAGCGGTTCATATATATTAAACAACCCTTGAATTATTGCATAACCTTTTAACTCTAAAGCTTGAACTTGTTTATTTGAGTATATATGTTTTATAGAAATATTTTGTAGTATCTCGATAGCTTGGGCACACTCATGCGACTTATCAAACTCTAATAATGCACTATTAAAAGAACCATCAAATATAGCATCATGATGCTCAATATATAAATCAGATACATAATTTACAAGTTTAAATATAAGTTGCGCTCTTGTAAGAGTTAAGAACATATTAAATTGATAAGGTTCATCCTCTTTACTTTTGGCTTTGTAATAGTTTTTTTCTACTAGGTCTAAAAGCATTGTTTTATTTGTATTGTATTTTTCATTTACTTTTTTTGATTCTATTTTTATAAGTTCATAAATTTTATCTAAAGTAAGTATATCTTTATCTACAGCATCCTCAATATCTGCACTTAGATATGAGATGTCATCAGCTGATTCCATGATATAAGTAATAGGAAATCTATGACCTCTTTTTGTACATAAAGTATCGCCAATAGTATTTACAAACTTCATTTCACTATAATAAAAACCTGGTTTCTTTTTTAGATATGATAGATTGTCTTCTTTTACTCTATCTTCAAATGCACCTCTTGTATACTTAATAATTGAAGCAGTTTGAGTATATGATAGATTTAGTCTTTGTAGTTTATGAACTATTCTTATAGCTTGAGCATTCCCATCATAGTTACATAAATCTTTGATAAGTTTATCTTTTAGATTTGATACATTTGGTACTAGTCTATTTAAATGTCTAATCGCATTTTTAGCTATCCATTCATTTATAGCAGTTTCTCCAAAGTGACCAAACGGGGGATTTCCTATATCATGAAGTAAACTTGCCATCTCTGAAGTTGATATAAAAGCATTTTCTAACTCTTTTAGGTTTTTATCATTTAGTTTTTTTAAAATAGTTTTAGCAATAAATCTTGCCGTTTGTGAAACTTCAAGTGAGTGTGTAAGTCTACTTCTAACTGCTGCATTTAACTCCAATGCAAAAACTTGTGTTCTTTTTTGTAGTCTTCTAAAAGCAGGGGATGATATGATTCTTCCCCTATCACTCTCTACTGACCAATCTAAATCTTGTGATGGATAAAACTCTCTATGTGTTGTTAGTTTTGTATTATAGTTTTTCATATTAGTTTTGATTGTTTTCCTCTTTAATATTATTTATTTCTTGAGTCATTGCACTATCTGTTAGCTCTTGTGGTATCTGTTTTGTTGGATTTATATTTGACTTCTCTTTAAAAACCTCTATTTGTCTTACTATGTTATCTCTACCTTGTGTTAGTTTATTGTGTGCATCATCATAGCTTTTTTGTGCAGTATTTAGATGTTTTCCAACTTTTTCAAAATCCTCAATAAATGTTCTAACTTTGTTATATAATTTTTCTGCAAGTCGTATAACTTCTGTTGTACTTTGTGCTTGTTTTTCATATCTCCAACTATTTTCAACAGCTTTAAGTGCAACTAAAAGTGTAGTAGGACTAACTAAAACAATCTTCTTTTTAAATGCTTTATCAAACAGCTCTTTATCATTTTCAAGAGCTAACATCAAAGCACTCTCTATAGGGATAAACATAAATATAAAATCAAGTGTATTTATACCATTTAGTTTTTCATATTTTTTATCTGATAAATCATTTATATGATTGTTTATAGAGATAAGATGAGTTTTTAAAAATTTATCTTTCTCAGATTCATCTTGTGTAGAAGTATATTGCTCATAAGAGCTAAGTGATGTTTTTGAATCAATGATTACTTGTCTATTATTTGGTAGATTTACAATCACATCTGGTCTATAACCTTTTCCTTCATTGCTAGTTAAAAACTCTTCTCTTAAGTACTCTTCACCTTTTCGTAAACCTGAACTTTCAAGTACTTTTTCTAAGACCATTTCACCCCAGCTTCCTTGAGTTTTATTTTGACCTTTTAACGCATTTGTTAGGTTTATAGCATCTTGACTTATTTTGTTATTTAGCTCTTTTAGTGTTTTTAATTCAGCAGATAAGATACTTCTATCTCTGGCTTCCTTATCATAAACATCTTCAACTTTTTTCTTAAACTCATTTATTTGTTGTTTCATTGGATTTAAAATAAGAGAAAGATTTTCACTATTTTGTACGCTAAACTTTTTACTATTATTGTCAAGTATTTCTGATGCCAAGTTTTTAAATTCAACTTTTAATTTATCTTCATTATGCTGAAGGATATTTAGCTTTTCATGCATAGCTTTATTTTGTTCTTTAAGTTTTGTTTGAAGCTGTGAGATTAGCTCTTTATCTTTGATAGATTCTAATTGTTGTTGTTGATTTTGATACTCTAGGCTTAGAGTATTGTTTTTTGATTCTTGGATAAGTGAAGATAAATATTTTATTTTTTCACTTGATATTGCTTTTTCTATTTCGTATTGTTTAGAAATATCGCCACTTCTTTTATAAAGATAAATAGCAACACCAACTAAAACAATACATACTACACCTAATATCTCAATCATATTTTAAAACCTTATAGATATTAAATATTAGTTTTTATTAGCTTTTTCTTGAACACCTTTGAATATTTCAGCATTTAGATTAGCTTCTAAATAATCCATACCTTTTTTGATACTTAAATCTTCCATATTTACAGGCTCTTTTTTTGTTTTCTTATTTCTAAAGTTAATAGCTGAGCATAAAGCTTCTCTATAACCATAAGTTCTAATTGAAAATGCTTTTTCATATGGCTTTAATGTAACTTTTAAAGTAGGGTATATCTCATCTTTAATTGTTATTGAGATAAATTCATATCCTGTATTTGATTTAATATTCTTTGGATGTGAATCTCTAAACTCTTCTGCTGCATGAAAAGATGCAAGTGGGCTATCATAATTATTATCGTAGAATGTTTTTGAACATTGTATCACATCATTATTTATTCTTACCCACCAACCAGTTGTTGCTCTTTTTTTACCAATTCTAGTAATATTTTTTAAGCTATATTCCTTGCTTGATAAACCAAGTTTTCTTAAAAAACTTATTGTTGTACTTTTTATCATATCATAATCTCTCTATGTTTTTTTGTAATTATAATGTAATAAAATTGAAATGTCAAGTATTAATCTTTAATTTAATATTAAATTGTTAAGTTAAATTGTTATTTATATATAGCCTTTAGATGATCCATCTTTGCACCCATGTTTAATAACATCATATCGGCAATAACTATTGCAGCCATTGCATTAACAACTATACTACCTCTAGGAGCTACACAAGGATCGTGTCTACCATGTAGCGAAAAATCAACATTATTGTTATAAATATCTATTGTTTTTTGTTCTTTAAAAATAGATGGTGTTGGTTTAAAGTAAACTTTTAGAATAATATCTTCACCATTACTAATCCCTCCAAGTATCCCTCCGCTATGATTTGTAGTAAAACCATTTGATCTTATTTCATCATTGTTTTCATATCCTGTTAAGTTGATACTATCTATCGCATCTCCTATTTCAACACCTTTAACAGCATTTATACTCATCATTGCATCAGCTAATTTAGAATCTAATTTATCATAAATAGGTTCACCTAATCCAACTGGGACATTTGATATTTTAAGTGTCACTATTCCACCTACAGAGTTGTGATCATTTTTAGCTGTTAATATTGCCTCTTTTTGAGCCTCTTCTACAGATTTATCAAGTGCAAATATTGGGCTACTTGGAGAATAATCAAAATCTAGATTTTTCGATACTACGTTATGTATAGCAGAGATACCACTTTGTACTTTAATACCAAATTGATTTAGCATAAGTTGTGCAATTGCACCTGCTGCTACTCTAGCACTTGTTTCTCTAGCACTACTTCTTCCGCCACCACGATAGTCACGTATTCCATATTTATGAAAGTATGTAAAGTCAGCGTGTGCTGGTCTAAATATATCTTTTATATTTGTATAGTCTTTACTTTTTTGATTTTTATTATGTAAAACCATTGATATAGGAGTACCAGTACTAAGACCTTCGAATACACCACTTTGTATCTCTATAGTATCCGCTTCACTTCTTTTAGTTTCAAACTCATTTTTTCCAGGTTTTCTTTTATCCATTTGTGCTTGTATAAAATCTAAATCAATTTTTAGACCAGCTGGAACACCATCAACAACACAACCTAGTGCTAAACCATGTGACTCACCAAATGTTGTAAATCTAAATTTTTGTCCAAAGCTATTCATTATTTTTTACCTGATAATTGTTTTAAAACTATTTTAGCTGAAGCTTGTTGTGCAAGCTTTTTACTTTTCCCTGTTGCAGTTGCATAGTGTTTATCATTTATCCATAATGATAATTCAAATACCTTATCATGATCTGGACCAACTGCTGATTCTAACTTATAAACAGGGATTGCTCCAAATCTAGCTTGAGTAACCTCTTGTAAAGCAGTCTTATAATCACTAAATAACTCATCAAGATTTATCTCTTCATAGTTTTCCTCAAGAAGTTTTAAAATCATTGGTTTAAGTTTCTCAATTCCAGATTCTATGTATATAGCACCCATTATTGCTTCAAATGCATCACTTAAAATAGAAGCTTTTTTTCGTCCTTGATTTCTCTCTTCTGCATCAGATAGATATATGTAGTCTCCAAGATTAATAGCAAGTGCAAGTTTTGTAAAACCAGATTCATTTACTAAAGAGGCTCTGATTTTTGATAGTTCACCTTCTGCTGATGTTGGAAACTTTTTAAATAAAAACTCCCCTACAATAAGGTTTAAAACAGCATCTCCTAAAAACTCTAGTCTTTCATTGTTAAATACTTTTTTATAACTTTTGTGTGTAAGTGCTTCGATTATCAGGTCTTTATTTTCAAACTGATAACCCAGGCACTTTTCTAATTCTTGATATTTTTTCATTTTTCACCTTTAATTTAATGGTGCTATTATATCTAAAAAAACTTTATAGTGTTTTATTGTTATTTTGACTGATGAAGTTATTGTTTTTTAATTATTTAATAGGCAGTACTATAATAAATTGGGCACCTGTATAATTTATATCATTGTATGTAAAGTTTGAGTTATTTGCTTTTATATCACCTTGCATACCCTCAACAATTAAGTTGTATGTCATATGAAGACCCAGTCCCGTACCTTGAGATTTATGTTTAGTTGTAAAATATGGATCAAATATTTTTGGTAATATCTCATTAGGAATTCCGCCCGCATTATCTGTAATTTTTATTATTACATTTGAATCTAGTTTTGAACTAGATATAAAAATAATTCTATCTTCATTGTTATAGTTCTTTTTATTCGTTGAGTCAAAAGATACATTGGTATCTTTTTTATCAACTCTTCTTTTGCATTATTAAATATATTGATAAAACATTGAGTCAATTCATTTTCATAACCATCTATAACAATATTATTTTCTAAATTTAATATAATATCTATATTACTATTTTTAATTGTACCCTCCATAAGATGTAAAAAGCTCTCAATCTGGTTTTCTAAATTAAATTTTAATTTTACTTTGTCACCTTTTATAAAGTT
The DNA here is from genome assembly GCA_034723795.1 of Campylobacterota bacterium. GTDB lineage: Bacteria > Campylobacterota > Campylobacteria > Campylobacterales > Arcobacteraceae > JAIOSF01. Next base: position 12 of record JAYEPG010000105.1, on the reverse strand, counting down.
TCTAAAATCATC
>JAYEPG010000104.1:7392-11420 GCA_034723795.1 Campylobacterota bacterium | reverse complement strand
TTTGGGTCTTTATTTTAGACTTTATATTTCGTAATTTTCTATGTATATTAATAGATAGAAATCACCATTACTATCAACGTATTCTTTTGATTTAATTAGGTTCTTTAATTCATTTATTTTTTCTTTATCCAATGTTGAGTCTTCTAACCTATCATCTAAATCAGCCATTGCTCTTTTTAATGAAAGTTTCTTTTGGTACTCAATACCATTAAAATGTTTTATTGCCTTTCCCACACCATAAAATTTAAACTTTAAACTTTCTCCATCAATCCAATTTGGCTCATCTTCAATTAATGTAATAGTATTATCAGATTCTCTTAATTGATTTATATATTTATTTGCTAAATATTCATAAGTACCATTTGGATATTTTTTATTATAATATTTATAATCTTCTATATCTTTACTATCTTTTATTTCATTCCAAAACAGTTGTTCTTTATCACAATCATTTGCCATTAAATTAAATATAAATAGTGATATTAATAATATTATTTTCATAGTTTTATAACCTTTGCTCCATAACCACCCTCTTTTGCTGTTGCATCATGAAATGAAACTACACTAGGATGTATCTCTAAAAATTCTTTAACTGCACGTGATAATTTTCCTGTTCCTATACCGTGATAAACTAAAACTTCATCAAACCCCGCTATTAAACAATCTGATAAAAACTTATCTAAATTTTCGATAGCCTCATCTGCTCTTTGACCATGTAAATCTAATTTAATATTTCCAGTACTTGGTTTTTCTATTTTTATATTAACATTTTTTTGTTTTATTTTAGGAATATTTCCACTTGGTCTTAAACTACTTAATGGCAACTGTAATTTCATACCGTCATTTGTTTCAACAGTTGCTTTTTTCCCTTTTATTGAGATAAGTAAACCTTTTGTATTATTATATTTTACTCTATCCCCTACTTTTAAATTTATAGGTTCTTTATTTTTTTCTATATGTATCTGTTTTTTTATTTGATGAGCTTTATTCAATATTTTATGCTGATCTTTTGTATTTGTTAATTTAATAGCTTTTTTAGCTTCATCAATAGCACTATTATATTCTTTTTCAAGTTTATCTTTTTGTTCAATAACTTTTTTATCTAAATTATCTTTTTCATCTTTTAAACTCTTTTCTAACTGTTCTGTTTTTTCTATTTTTTTATCAAGTAGTACTATTTTTTCTCTATACTCTTTTTCTAGTTCACTACTTCTCTCAATTAGTTCATTTAACTTATCTTTATCATCACCATAAACTTCTTTTGCACGTCTTACAACACCTAATGGTATTTTATATCTTTGCGCTGTTTCAAATGCGTAACTCTTTCCTATTGTACCTTGTAAAAATTCATAAGTAGGTTTTCTATTAACCTCGTCATATAATGCTGCTATTAAATCAACTTTATTATTTGAAGCAAGAAGAGCTGCTAATCTTTTATGATGAGTAGTAACAATAATTTTAATATTTTTCTGAATCAACTCTTCAATAATCACTTTAAATAACGAAGCTGCTTCATCACTATCTGTACCTAATTCTATCTCATCAACACCTACAATTGTATTTGATTTATTAAAGAGCTTACTAAATTCTAACATCCTTCCAGCAAAAGTGGAAATATCATTTTTTACACTTTGTGGATCATCAAGTATCGCATTAATATCTTTATATGAACCAACAGTTGTAGATTTATCACACGTATATGGAATAAGGTATTTTGACATATAAACTGCACTTAAAATTGATTTAAGCATCATAGTTTTTCCACCAGCATTAACACCTGTAATCATGATAACACTTTTAGTAAAATCAACAGAAATACTTTTAGCATTTTGTAACGCAGGATGTTTAAAGTCAACTAACTTTTGAACTTTATTATAGTTTGAAGGCTTAGGTAAAATAAAGTTTTTATCTCCAATTTTAGCAAACTCAATTCTTGCTTGATAGTGATCATATCTATCAAACTCTTTGTTAATAAACTTTAAAAACATAAGATGTTTATTTAATAAAGAACTAAACTCTTTAGCAATTTTATATATAATATCATCTTTTAAATTTGTTAAATCAGCTTGCTTTTGTTTTAGTTCACTTATACTATGAGGTAATACATAAAAAAATCCACTTTGACTTCTATCTAAAACTTTAGCTTTTAACACATGGTTAAAACCAGCTCGTACCATTAAAGTTTGTTCCCCATGAACTAAGTGAACTTGATGATCTACTAAATATAGTTGTAAGTTTTTACTATTTATGACACCATATAACTTTTGTTTTATAGCATCACGATTTAAATATAAGTTTTGATTTACATTATCAAGGTCACTGCTAAACCCCTCTAGTATTTCACCTTTATCATTAAAGGATTCTGTTATTTTAAGAAGTTCATTTGGGATTATAATTTTATCAATCCAATTTTCAAGTTTATTTGAAAAGTTGAATTTTTTCATATATAAAAAATAGTTTATTATTTTTGAAAATTCAAAAATTTCATATATTTTTATATTACCTTGCTTTTGTAAATAAGCTATTGGACTATCAAGGTTTATTATTTTAGGAGGTGTTTTTAATCTAAATTTTTCTAACTCTTTTATAATAGAGTAATGAATATTAATATCACCATCTATAATCACACTTTTTTCTCTACGGAAGAATGAAACTAACGATTCTAAATGACCGTCCAAATCTAACTTTTTTGTTATCATATTTACCTATTAATTAATATTGCTAAAGCCACTCTATCTTTTATATTTAGTTTAGCAAAAATACTACTAACATGTTTTTTTATTGTTACTAACTGAACATCGAGTTTTTGAGCAATCTCTTTATTTGATAAACCATCTGAAACAAGATTTGCTACAGCTTGCTCTTTTGATGATAATTTATCTAATGCATCTGATGATTTATTTTCATCACTATTTATATTGATATGTTTAATTATATAATTCATTAATTCTGGATATAACCAAACATTTCCATCCAAAACTGTTTTTAAAACCTGTTCTATTATAAGTTTATTTGTTTTTATACCTAAATAACTCTTAAAACCTTTTTTAATAGCATATGCACCATGTGCTAATTTTGGTTCATTAACCAATGCTATTGTTTTTAAACCTTTTGGTATTGAATCAAAAAATGACATTTGTTCTTCTACTGTTTTAAACTGTTCAAGATCTAATATAACTAAATCATCATTATTAAATTCTCTATCAAAATCAAAATAACTCTCTTCTATCAATTCTATAGAGTAGTTGACTCCAAACTCATTCTTCCAATAATTATTTATATTTGGTGACTTTGAACATACATAGATCATTTTATTCCTTCTGAGTTGTTTTTAATATAGGTTTAAGTAAAAATGACATTATACTCTTTTTACCTACTAATATATCTGCGTTTACCATCATACCAACTTTTATCTTATACTTCTCATTATTATTTAAATAATTGCTCTTAGTTTTGATATATATTAAATAATGACTCTCTCCAGTCTCTTTATCCACTATTGTATCTGGACTAATATTCGTTATTTTTCCATTTAAATCACCATAAATAGAATAGTCAAATGCAGTAACTTTTAACTTAACACTTTGACCTACATGAAGCTTTGCAATCTCTTCTGGTTTCATTTTTACTTCAGCAATCATCTCATATATATCAGGAACAACTGTTAACAGTTCCGCAGATGCCTGAACAGAACTTCCTATAGTATGAACTAGTAACTCTTTTACAACACCATCAACTGGAGATCTTATTACAGTTCTTTCTATAATATCTTCAAGATTTTTCTTTGTCTCTTTTAATCTTAACATCTCAGCGATAGTTTCACTGTATTGCAATGCTGCTTTATTTCTAAATGTTAATTTTGTCTCTTCAATACCATTTTTTATCTCTTGAATTTGTGTTTGAGCTTGAATTATTGTTTCTGCTGCACTTCTCTTATTACTTAATGCATCATTTAATTCTCTTTCAAGTGTTCTTATCTCATATTTTGTAAATATCTTTTGCTTTAATAAATCTTTTTTAGTATCAAA
>JAYEPG010000104.1:0-7292 GCA_034723795.1 Campylobacterota bacterium | reverse complement strand
ACTTGAAATATCTTCAATAACAAATGTAAACCCATCTAATGCACCTGCTACAAACATTGGATATATAAAAGTATGTGTATGAATAGTATCATTATTTATACTTAACATTTTAATATCAGTACCCCATGCTTCTTTACCATGACTACTTACATATTCACAACCATTATAAAACTTTTCCGCATCTTCATGCTGGATTAATATTTTATAACTCTGTCCGATACTCTCTTGTATTCCATAACCAAACAGATCACTAAAAGCTCTACTTGAGTTAGTAATAATTAAATTCTTATCAGTTAAGATATATGGCATATGAGTATCTATAATTGCATCTAATTCCTCTTTTTGTGCCTTTATCTCTTTCTCAAATTGATCAGCAGATTTTGTAGCTCTTTGTTCCCTTTTAAGTTCTCTTTGGAGTTTTTTAATCTCTTTTTGTAACTCTTTAGGGTCTTTTACTTCTTCATTCTCTTTAGATTCTAATCTTGCTTTTCTTTTAGCCATTCTGGCTTCTTTAGCTAATCTTTGTGCTGCTTGAGATGCAGTTTGATTCTCTTGTTCAATTGCTTTAATATCTTCTTTAGTACTCATTTTAAGCCTTTTTTCCAGATAATTTTTGCATCACATCAGCTTTTTTACCATCCATAACTATTTTTCCACTGTCCATTACAATTATTCTATCAACTAGGGCTAAATCAGATGGAGTATGTGTAATCATAATCAATGTTTTATTTTCCAAATAATCTTTTAAGTTTCTTAAAATTCTTTGTGATGTACCACTATCAAAAGATTTTGTTGGTTCATCAAGAATAAATAATGCACTATCGTCAACTATTGTTCTTGCTAAACATACGGCTTGTGCTTGCCCTCCAGATAAATTTTCACCTTTTTCAACAATTGGTAACTCAAAACCTTTTGGATGTTTATTTATAAAATCTGTTGCACAACTAACTTGTGCCGCTTTTAATAAATCTTCATCACTAGCTTTTGTATTTTTAATCATTATATTACTTCTGGCTGTCCCTGCAAAAAGTACATTTTCTTGAGCCATATAAGAGATATTTGCTCTTATTTCTACTGGATCAATTTGTTGAACATCAATACCATCAATTAAAACAGAACCCTCATCTTGATAATAAAAACCTAAGAGTAGTTTTTGAATTGTACTTTTTCCACTACCAACTTTTCCTAAAATAGCAACTTTTTCACCTTTGTTTATTTTAAAGTTTATATTCATAAGTTGTTTTTGCTCAGAACCAGGATATGTAAAAGAAACATTTTTAAACTCAATATCACCTTTAAAAGCAGGACGTCTTACAAACTGTTTATCAGTTGGATGTTCTGATTCCATCTGCATTACATTGTCAATCATCTCATAAGCAGAGATAATTTGTTGATAATATGAAATCATACCAGCAACTTGACCCATAGGTCCTAAAGCCCGTCCAGACATAATAACAGTAGCAACCAATGCACCTGTTGTAAGTGTTTGAGCATCAACCATGTATGCTCCAAAAATGATTAATAAAACTGTATTCATCTGAGTAATAAAAGCAGAAAAAGTACCAATTGCTGCTGATAATGATTTTGTTTTTATACCTTTAGTTGCAATCTCTCCTGTAGCTTCTTCCCATTTATATTGGAATAAACTAAGTGCATTTAAACTTTTAATTGTCTCTAAATTTGAAATAGTTTCAATCAATACACCATTTTTTAAAGAAGATGCAGCTGCCGTCTCTTTTACGGCTTCTTGAATTTTACTTTTTACACTAATTGAATATATAATTAAAACAAGCATATTTATAACTACAACCCATACTAAATGACCAGCTACAAAATAAATAGTAAATAGAAATATAAAAACAAAAGGTAAATCAATAACCATCGCAATAGTAGTAGATGTCATAAAACTTCTAATAGATTCAAAACCTTTTAAAACTTCAGCAAATGAACCTGTAGGTTTAGGGATAACAGATACTTTTAAATCCAATACTTTCTCAAAAATAATTGAGGACATAATAATATCTGCTTTTTTACCAGCTGTTTCTAGTAAATAGGAACGAATATGCTTAAGTCCTAAATCAATGATATAAACAACTATAACACCAATAGCAAATATCCAAAGAGTATCAAAAGCTGCCGTAGGGATAACCCTATCATATACATTCATTGTAAAAATTGGTGTAGCAATCATAAATAGATTTATAACTAATGATGCAAGAAGTACATCTTTATATATATATTTTATAGTATGTATAGTATCCCAAAACCAATGTTTATTTTTGTTATCTATTAATTTAAAATCATCAGATTCAAATCTAAATTCTCTTTTTAAAAAAAAAGCCATACCAAAATATTCTGCTTTTAAATCTTCAATTTTTACCGTATTTACTATATCCCCAATCTCAGGTAAGATTATATTTGCATTTTCTCTTAGGTCATCAAAAGATTCTAAAATACATGCATTTACTTCATTTGGATCATCTGTTTTAAGTAATATAATACATGGTAATACTAAACTACTAATATCATCCATATCTATTTTTGAAACTCTTGTAGTAAAACCAGCTCTATGTGCTGCCCTACCAAAAAGAGCTCTAGAATCACCTGCTTTAACTGAAAATAGCTTAGGGGAAGATTGACCTTCTGCAATTGGCAAACCTTCACTTAAAACCTCTGCACTAAATGGTTTTCCGTGAAGTTTAGAAAAAATTACTAATGAATCTAATACAGAACTTTCAATATGCTTTCTATAATTCATTAATATTATCCACTATATTATTCATCTAAAATACTTTCTCTTATAATACCAATATCTGACAATATTTTATATTTTGCTAAAATTAAATCATATTTATTTTCAATAAATTGTTTTCTTGCATTATATAAGTCATCAACAACATCTAACAATCCATTAGCATCAATTTTTGCAAACTTATAATCATAATTAGCTCCAATATATGACTCTTCTCTTTGTGAAATCAGTTTATTTAGAAATTGCTCTTTTACAACTACTAATTCATATTTATTATGTGCTAAATTTACTTTATATACAGTATCTCTTAGTACTTCATCTCTTTTTTGAACTTTTTGTCTATAATCAAATAATTTTTTTTGATAATCAGCTTCATCTTTTCCACCTGAATATAGTTCTAATTTTGCTTCTAGTTTAAGTGTAGTCTCCTCTGTTTTATCTGAAGATCTATTTTTAAACTTATCGTTTGTTTGGCTCTTTTTTCCTATTAAATCAACTGTAGGATAAAAGTTTACTTTTGCTTTTTCAATTTTTGCTTTATAAAGAGCAATATTTTGCTCAGCTTCTTTAACATAAGGTGAAAATACTTTTGCATCATCTACAGATAATTTTCTATTTTGAAAATATACACTAGTTAAATCCAACTCTTCAAATATCTCTATATCTTTTTTATCTAAATCAATATATTTTTCAAATGTAGTGATACTATCTTTATATGTTCTCATCATCTCTTGATAGTTCATTCTTTGTGTAGTATCTCTACTGTTGATTTTTGCGTAGTCTTTTAAAGATATTAAACCATTTTGGAATCTAATTTTCTCTTTTTCAATCCAATTATCATAATCATCTAAATTCTTTTTTGCAATTACTAAAATCTCTTTTTGTCTTTGAATCTCAACAAATGCCTCTGCTAAAGTATAAATCAAGTCAGAAACAACTTGATCTTTAGTTAACTTTGTTATCTCATAGTTCTTTTGAGTTATTTGTTCCTCTTGCTCATCCTTATATCCATTGAAGAGGTTATATTTAACTGTAACATCTTCACTTCTTGAATCTGTTTGTTCATCTGGGGTTGATGTAAGATTTGATTGAGAATATTTTGTTTGACTGAAATTTAAAGTTACTGTTGGTTTAAATGCAGCTTGAGCAATTTTTATATCTTGTTTAATAGAGCTTAATATTTGATATTGTTCATTTAGTGTTGGATTTTCAACTAAAAGACGTTGTACAAATGTTGATAAAAGTCTTGTTTTCTTTACACTTTTAATTTTATCAGATTCATCATCTGTATTTGCTATACTTTTGTTAAACTTTACTTGTATTTCAATTCTTCTTGATAAAAACTTATTCTCTTTACCATTTTTATCTACAATTGGTTTAGATGAAGATAATCCAACTGATCTAAACTTCTGATTTATCCAATCAATATTATCAACCACTACTTCATCATTAAGGTTTTTGATATAGTTTAAAACAACATATGCTCTATCTTGAGATAAAACTAAGTTTCTTAAGTATTTTCCATCTTTAGTTTGTGCTTTACTGTTTTCCGATGAAGTATGACCTATTATTACAACCTCTTCAATAGAATCTTTATAGTTTAGTAAAAACTCTAAGTATCTAGGATAAAAATCTTTTAAAATTACTTCAAATGATACTTGCATTTCGCTACTTCCTGGCATATACATCAAATCACTTTTTGAAAATCTTATTATTGATTTTTTCTGATTAAACTCAACACCCCAAATATCAAAATCATCTACAAATTCACTTTTAATATCTTGTGTAAATGTATCTTTAACATCATTGTTACGTGTATCATTTGATAATAAGGCTGTATTAACAAACAATAATACAATCAATAGTTTTTTTATCATGCTTCGTTCTCCTCAAGTAATATATAAAATTCAAATTTTTGGTTTTTTAAACTAAACTGTGTTTCTAAAAGTGTAGACCCATAATTAAATAATAACTTATCTGTTACATTAATTGTAGATGAGATTAATTCAACTTTCTCTTTTGTTTTTTCTTTTACAAGTTCTGTCATATCTTTTATCATATCTGATGCAAGAGCTCTACTTTTGCTGTCTATAGTATCTAGTAACATACTATTTTCATCATCATTTTTGATATTTATAATCGTTGATAATGTTTGTGCAGTTATCAATAATGTCCAATTTAATTTAAGGTCACCTATTTTATAACTATTATCAAATCTTGCACAGTGTTTATCTTTAATCTCATACATCTTTGCTTCTGTTAATTTACTTGCTTTTATATTTTCTGATAACATTGACTGAAACATATCTTTAGTACTATTTTCAATCAACGAGTTTAAGTCAAGATTTTTATACTCTTCGATTCTTTTAGGTACAACAGTTTTTGGCTGCATATTATCTTGAACTTTAGTTTCTATAGTTTCATTTTTTTGTTCAATTGATGAATCTGTATCATCTCCCAATGTTTTATAATTTACTAAATCTTGTGTCATATCAACTAGGGCAATAATGATAACTCTCTGGCTAACATGTTTAGCATATTTCATCTCATTTAACTTGATTATAAAATGGTGAGGTTCATTTGTTTTACTGTCTCTATATGACATAACTGTTTTGTAAAGTCTTTTTGGATTTGCTAAAATATAATCAACCCAAAACATACCATCTATCTCTTGATCATATATATAATTTGGTGCTTCATACTTTTCAAATAGTTCACTAACACACTTATGTTTTTTTCTAAATCCAGCAAAATCACCAAATCTGTTAAAAAATCCCATAAATCTTTTATTTCCTTGCATCACCTCTACACCATTGTGCATTATCATAAGATTTGGTTGTGAGTTAAACATATTTTCCATCTTCTTATCTTGGAAGTCCATCTCATCAGTTTTTACTTTTAACTCTTCATTTACAACTATCAACTCATCATTCTCTACGTGTAACTCTTTCATTCTTTTCATAGAATATGCATATGCAGTTATAAATCCAAGAAAAACAACTAGCAATATAGTGCCAGTAAGATGAATCTGTTGCATCACCTCTAAATCTTCCAAATCAATCTCATCTAATGATTTAAAAATGAATACTGTTGATTTTAATATCCCTTTGTTATCTTGTATATTATATTTTGATACAAGATGATCACTTTGTTTATTTACTTTGTACTCTTTTTCCCAATCTTCACAAAAACTATTTAGGTCATTTTCTTTTAAAACTTTTACTAAATATTTATCAACATTTCTATTTACTACATAACACTTATTAATAAATAAATTTGAATAGGATACATCTTGGTTTATAAGGTTTGAATCTTTTTCATTTAAAAGAATTATAGAGTTAAATCCAGCCCCTGTAAATATATCAACAAATGAATCAAAATGCATATTTACACCAAAAAATCCTAAAAATTTTCCTCCATGATAAATAGGTGTTTTACTTGATATAGTCATTCCATATGAAGTTGCTCTTATATCAGTAATAACTCTAGGATACTTAATAAGATGTGCCATTCTTGGATCATCTTTTACTAAATCATCACCACTTCTATCTATCCAACTTCTTTTGAAACTTATACCATCAGAATCTATGATTTCTACTTGAATATTTACATACTCTTTTTTTGTTCTCATATCTTCAAGTAATCTATCCATATTTACAATATCTTTATCTTTAGCCAAAAGTGCATCTTTTATACTATTTTCTTTTGATAATGCAGAAACAACTAAAAGAGATATTCTTTTTTTCTCTTCAAGCATTATTCTAAACTCATTTAATATTTTTATATTTACTTTACTATATATATTTTCTTTGTATTCTTGTGTATTTGATAGATATAAGCTTTTTGAGGTATAAGCTATTATTGTAGTACTTATAATAAAAAATAGGATAAAAAGTACTTTTGTACTTACAAATTTATTTTTTTTATCAGTAAATTTCGTAGGTGCATCAGCAGATTGAGCCATTTATTTTCCTATATTTAATTAAATTTAAAATTATTATACTAAAGTATACCTTAATCAAATTATTTAATTTTACAAAATTTCTGAATTTATATCAATATTAAGAAATGTTAATGTTTATGGGTCTAAAAGGATTATAATTGTAATTTTTTTGTATTAATAATACGAGAAAAGGCTAGTCATAATGACTAGCCTTTTTCTTTCTTTTATATATTTAACTATTAAGATTGATCTACTTGTACATGTGTATCTATTAGAATTTGAACTTCGTCTAAGTTTACTGACATATCATTTCCAACTATATCACTACTTACATCTGGTGTATTAGATGCTTCAACTGGAGTAATTTCTACATCTAGAGATTCTACTTCTGCTGGTTCAAAAAACTCTATAGATACATTTGTACCTGACATATCCATTACATCACTAATATCTATATTAGTAGTAGACATATCATATTGTTCTGTATCTATAGTAGTATCATCAGAAATATTTTCAAAGCTAATATCAAAAGTATCTTCTTCCATACTAAATGTTTCATCATATACAACTTCTTCTGATGCTACAACTTCTTCTGAT
>JAYEPG010000103.1:0-2283 GCA_034723795.1 Campylobacterota bacterium | reverse complement strand
TCCAAATTTTACAAATGGAAATCATCTTAACTATGAAGAAGCTACCATTATATTAGATAAAATAGATGCAAAAGACTCTTATTTTATCCATGGGAGTCATTTTACTTTTGATTATATTAGAAAAAATAATGTTGATTTAATCTATAAATATTTATCAACATAAAAGAAACTAATTTGTCTCATCACTTCTAAATAGATACTCATATTTTGTTAAGTTTTGTCTAAGGGTTGATAAATCATATTTTAACAATCCCTGCTCTATCCACTCTTTTATATCTTCTGGAAATATATCTACAAGAGGTTTAAATAGATTATCTTTTAACTCTTTGGATATATATTCATTTTCATAAAGCATATTTATATGAGATACTATTGTTGGGTCTTTTAACTCTCTTGTTTCACATATCTCTTGGATAGTGTTACCTTTGTTTATTAGTTCCAAAGTTTGAATATATGTTTTTGTTAACGCTTTTTTCACCTTTGTTCCATCATCTCTTAACTCTTTTGATAAGTTTAAAAAAACAAGTCCATATTTTTCAAATTTTGATTGACCAACGCCTGAAACACTTAAAAACTCTTCGGTTGTAATAGGTAGTTTATTAGAAAACTCTATTAAAGTTTTATCTGAAAATATTATATATGGAGCAACATTTTCTTGCTGTGCCAATGTTGTTCTTAACTCCTTAAACTTATCAAATGTTTCATTTGCAACTAGCTCTTTTGTGTACTCTTTAAATGACTTTTCTATTTGAAGATGTGAAGAGTCTATGGCTACAGTTTTTTGTTTTTTAAGTATTTGTGTACCTATTGGTGTGATATTAAGTGTTCTATATTCACCATTTATAGATATTGCATCAAGGTCTAGAAGTGTATCACACACGCTTCCCCATTGTTCTTTTGATAGTTCTGTTCCTATGCCGTGAACAGATAGTTTATCGTGTCCAAAATCTAAGATTCTTTTTGCATTTGAACCTCTTAAAACATCTATGATATAAGCTTGACCAAATCTCTCTTCACACCTTAATATTGCTGATAAGAATTTTTGTGATTCTATTGTTATATCTTTATACTCTTTATCTCCACCTAAGCAGTTATCACAAATAGTATTACATACATCTATATCATCATCGAAGTATTTTGCGATAGATTGATGTCTACATTTTGAAGATATAGCAAATCTATACATAGTTTCTAGTTTTTTGTAGTTTGAAGTTTTATATGGACCTTCAGGTAGTTCATCTACAAATCTTCGTTTTGAGACTTCATCAGCTTTAGAATATAGAAGTAATACATCGGCATTTAATCCATCTCTTCCTGCACGACCAATTTCTTGAGAGTAGTTTTCTATAGTTTTTGGCATAGATGTATGAAGTACAAATCTTATGTTTCCTTTATCTATCCCCATTCCAAAAGCTATTGTTGCTACTATTATTTTTACACTTTCATCTTTAAATTTTCTAAATATCTCATCTCTACTATTACTAGGTAATCCTGCATGATAAGCTAAAGTATCAAAGCCAACACTGTTTAGATAAGTTGAAAGTTGTTGGGTCTCTTTTCTTGTAAAACAATATATGATTCCACACTCATTTGAATGGGTTTGTAAAAACTTTGTTATTTGTTCTTTACCATTTCCAAGTCTTTTTTGTGATCTTATAATAAGATTTGTTCTTTGTATTTTTGCTCTTAAAACATTTTGATGATCAATAGATAAAGTTTTTAATATATCAGCTTCAACTGCTCTAGTTGCTGTTGCTGTAAATGCAGTGATAGGTGTATTGGGAAAGTTTTGTTTTAAGAGTCCTAGTTTTTGATAATCATCTCTAAACTCATGTCCCCACTCACTTACACAATGTGCTTCATCTATTACAAAAAAGTTTATATCTACCCCTTGAAGCTGCTCTATAAAATAACTGTTTGCAAATCGCTCTGGTGCTATGTATAAAAACTTTAATTGTTTATTGTGAAGTTGTTCAAATATCTCATTGTTTTGTTCATTTGTGTTTTGTGAACTTATCATATTTGCAGATATACCATTTGATTGTAGGTTCACAACTTGATCTTGCATCAAAGCAATCAAAGGGGAGATAACTATAGTAGTTCCAGACATTAAAAGTGTAGGAAGTTGGAAAATAAGAGACTTACCACTTCCTGTTGGAAGTATAGTAAGAAGGTCTTTTTTTTCTAAAATATGATTTATAGCTTGCTCTTGTATGGGTCTGAATGTATCGAACCCGAAGTATTGTTTTAGTATTTCTTGTTTTTTATTCATTTAATTCTTCT
>JAYEPG010000102.1:0-2285 GCA_034723795.1 Campylobacterota bacterium | reverse complement strand
ATTTTATAGTGTTTCTATTGTTTAAGGGCTTTATTAGTCCTATGTACGTGAACTTGTACACAAAACACTATAAAATATCCTATAACAAGATAAACTATAGGGTAAATATAAAAAATGAAAAAATCCACTAAAACAATAAAAAGATTATAATAAATTTATTGATACTATTTTTAAGGAACATAAAAATTATAAAATAATGCTAGGAGTATTTTGGGGTCATTACTTATGTTTAACATATGAAGAATCTTTTAACCTTTTATATTCTATTGGAATATTTACAGATAGAAAAGTTTATGATAAAACTTTAAAAAAAATATCTAAGGGTAAAGAGAAGGAATATGATAATCTTTTTTACTTAAAGTATAATGAGTACTTAATTACATTTTTTCCAAATTACAAATATTTATGGGGAACTGAATTTTTCAATAAAAAAGATTCTAAATGCATATTTCAATATATTCAAAATTCTGAAGCATAGGATTTTTATTACTGTTATACTTCTCTTATAAAATATTAACAGAGGAGTTAAAATGGAAAAAACAACACAAATAATTTACAATACATTACAACAAAAATATAACATAACAATAGGTAAATCAGAACTATCTAAAATCCTTGGTGTATCAGAATCATATATTAATAAATGTTTGATGCAAGGCAAGGGTATTCCAAATTATAAAAAATTAGGAAATTCAAAAAATAGTAAGGTGATTTGGAATTTATCAGACGTATCTGATTTTATATATAACACTACTAAGGTTTATCACTGCTAATGCAGTGATAAATACATATAATAAATCTTATAAGGATAAATAAATTATGATAAAATCAAAAAAATATGCAGGTATTTATTTACATCATCTTCTAAATAAGGATATTACTTTTTATATTCAGTATAAAGATGAAGATGGTAAAAATACTAAAATTAAAGTTGGTAGAAAATCCTAGACTGATTCAACAAAAAGGAGTTTCGTTTGATGAACTAGCTCAAAAACACTTCGTAAACCTAGTAAATAATGGTAGAAAAGAAGAGTCAAAAAGAACGGTAATGTCTTACAATAAGCATTTAAAGCCAAGTACGAAAGATAAAAGCATATATTCAATATCTGTAGAGTTTTTAAATAAACTAAAAGCAGATAAAATTAAAATATTAGCACCCATGAGTGTAAATAATCTACTGGAACTAATATCAGCAATTATAAACTTTGGAAAGAATCAATTAGATTTAAAAATAGATAATCATTTAGTTAGCAAAAAAGTAAAAAGATTTTCTATAGATAATAAAAGAGAAAGATATTTAAATAAAGAAGAGATAAAATTATTATTAAAAAAAAGTTCTAAACATAAAAAATTAAATTTAGCAATACTATTTGCTCTATCAACGGGTACCAGATTATATTCAGTATTAACAATACAAAAAAAGAATATAGATATAAAAAATAGAACTATAATATTAAGTGACCATAAAAATAGCTCAACATATACTTCTTATTTACCTGAATGCTACTTTGGAAACTTTGACTTTTTAAAAAGTTTAAAACCAAATGATTATATTATATCTGATGATGGTACTATGATTACTAAAAATGCAATACAGAAAATGTTTAAAAAAATAGTAGACCCACTTTTTAATGTTGGATTAGCAGTTGATGACAGAAAGAATAGAGTAGTATTCCATACCCTTAGACATACATATTGTTCTTTATTAGCAATAAATAATGTACCAATTTTTACAATCCAAAAATTAGTAAATCATAAATCAATTGCATCAACACTTAGATATTCAAAATTAGATCAATCCACAATGTTTAAATCTGTAAATGAATCATTTGCTTCTTAACAGTATAATATTTTAGAATTATAGTTTTAACTTTTTCCACATAGTTGTGGAAAATAGGTGGAAAAACCCAAATTTACAAATCCAAAAACCTATTTAGTCAGTTATAAAATAAATTAAATAAGTTTTTATTACTAAATATAAAATACTATAAAACATTAATGTTTAAAGGGTTTAAAAGGATTCATCAACTACAATATTTACATGAAAACAATAAAATATAACAATCAAAATATAGTACCATCAAAAGTAGTATGTATTGGTAGAAACTACGTAGAACATATAAAAGAGTTAAACAATGAGACACCAGATACTATGGTGGTATTTAACAAACCAAACTCAGCAATTAGTGATAAACTTGAATTTATAAGTAAAGATACAAGGTTTGAGGGTGAAATCTGTTTTTTAATAAAAGATGGAGAAATAGATGGTGTTGGTTTCGGACTTG
>JAYEPG010000101.1:0-11480 GCA_034723795.1 Campylobacterota bacterium | reverse complement strand
TGTTATGAAATTATTAATTAGTTATATTGTTTTTACTTTTCTATTGTTTAGTGAATTAAATGCAAAAGAAAATCAAAGTTATATAAAAAATATTAATAGTTATGAAGCAGTTTTTACTCAATCTATTATTAATAGTTCAGGTAAAGAGATATTATATAATGGAAAAATTTATATAAAACAACCATCTCAAATGTTATGGAAATATAATGATCCTATAGAAAAGTTTGTACATATAAATAATAAAAATGTAACAATAATAGAGCCTGATTTAGAGCAAGCAATAATGTCAAGACTTGAAAAAGAGATAAATATAATAAAATTATTAAAAGACTCTACAAAAGTTGACGAAACAACTTATAAATCAACTTTATATGATAAAGTTTATACTATAAAAATTATTAATAATAAACTTACACAGATAAAATATACAGATGAACTAGATAACAATATCACAATAGATTTTAAAAATATAAAACAAAATGAACCTATACCTAGTGATATATTTAAGTTTAAAATACCTTATGACTTTGATATAATAAAAAAATAATAAAAAAATAGGTACAATTCCAATAAGGTACAATAAGCAATAGCTTGTAAACTTTTACAAGAGGAAAGTCTGAGCTGCTGTGAAGTATGGTTCCATCTAACGGATGGCTGTGGTAACACAAGGGACAGTGCAACAGAAAGTAAACTACCTCACTCTTGGATAGAGATGAGGAAAAGGTGAAACGGTGAGGTAAGAGCTCACCAATGTTTTGAGCAATCATTACAGTTATGTAAACCCAACCTGGCAGCAAGAAAAGAGTGGTAAAAACTTCACAATATATGTCTTTTCGCTATAGTGGTTAAGTGATTAATCATCTAGATAAATTATTGCTAAATACAAAACTCAGCTTACCGTTGTACCTTGCTTATGATAAAAAATTTCTAATAAAAAATATATGTGTTTAGAAGTAGAATTAGATTATTTTAAAACAACTATGAAGTTTATAAATCCATAGTTATTTTGATTGTATAGTTTAGTGTTTTATTTCTTTCCAACTTTACCTAAGAAGTAAAGTCCTACAGATACTGCTGTAATTGAAAGTGCAAAGTAAAGCATATCTAATGCACCGTTATATTCTGTAAAGCCAACTTTTTGAAAAAAACCAACAACTAGAACCATTACAATTACTTTAGATATTTTATCTTTTAATTGGTCTAGTGAATGTATAGCCAAAATTTGATTGTCGTTTCCTTCATCGTCTTTTGCCGCATCTATATCAGATATAAAAAGTTCATAAAGTCCAAATGCAAAAAGTAACATAACAACACCAATAAGGTATAAATCAACAGCTCCTATAATTCCACCAACTATCTCTTGATGGAACTTCTCAGGGTGAGCACCTGTAAGATATGTAGTTAAAACATATTTAGCTGTTACAAATACATCTACAGAAGCCACAATAAAAAGTACTATCGCACCAAGAAGTCCAAATATTACAGCAAATATTATTATAAATCTTGAAGACCATAACCCGTTTTCAAATAGTTTTTCTAACACAACTCATCCTTTTGCATCTCAATCCACTTTAGACCAATTCTCACAGAATTTGTAGCAGCTCCCACTCTTACTTGATCGGCAGCATTAAACATATGTAAAATATTATCACTATATATATCTTTTCTTAGTCTACCTACATAAGTTAAGTCAGTATCAGTAGAGATAATCGGCATAGGGTAAATTCCATTTTCTAAATCATCCATAACCTCTACATTTTCAAAGTTATCTAAGGCATCTTTTACTTCACCTAAATCAACATCAATATTTTCTTCAAATGTAATAGTTATAGATTCACTATGACTTCTTAAAACTGGAACTCTTACACAAGTAGCAGCTATAGCCATCTCTTTTTTCATGATTTTTTGAGTCTCATTTATCATCTTCATCTCTTCTTTTGTAAAACCATTTGGTTGAGGAGTATCAACGTGAGGGATTACATTTAGAGCAATTTGATGCATAAATGCTTCTTTTCTAGTCTCATCTAATTTAAATGCAAAAAAGTCTTGCATCTGCATAACTAACTCTTCCATACCAGCTTTTCCAGCTCCTGAAGTTGCTTGATATGTAGATACATCAACTCTTTTTATCCCATATAGTTCATCAAGCGGTTTAAGTGCTTGAACCATCTGAATTGTTGAACAGTTTGGATTTGCTATGATACCTGTCTCTTTCCATTGTGATATATCTTCTGGATTCACTTCGGGAACTACTAGTGGGATGTTTGGTTCCATTCTAAAGTGACTAGTATTATCAATAACAACTGCACCACCTTCAACTGCATATTTAGCAAACTTAGCAGAGATACTTCCACCAGCACTAAAAAATGCTATATGAACTTCATTCTCTTCAAAAACTGTATCTGTTAACTCTACTACTGGATACTCTTTATCATTAAAAGTTATAGATGTACCAACACTATTAGCACTTGCTAATGGTAAAAGTTCACCTACAGGAAAATTTAAATCTTCCATAACTCTAAAAAGTTCTTCCCCAACTGCACCTGTTGCACCAACAACTGCTACGTTATATTTTGCCGACATTATTTTTCTTCCTCATTATTTGTATTATTTATATCTAATATATTAGAATCTTCTATATTTTCATTTACTTGTGTGTTTGGTGTTGTTTCAATAATAACACCATTTTCATCAGTTAATTGTATCTCTTCATCTTCTTTATTTTTTGGACATTTTGCAATGCTTACAACTTTGTCACCTTTGTCTACATTTACTATTGTTACACCACTTGTATTTCTACCAGCTTTTCTAATAGTATTCATATCAACTCTTATCATTTTTCCTATTGAAGTAAGTGCCATTAAATCTTGCTCTTCATCAACGATAACATTTCCAACAACTTTTTTACCAGTTTTAGGAGATAGTTTCATAGATAGTACACCAGAACCAGCTCTATTTGTAAGTCTGTATGCTTCAACTTCTGTACGTTTACCTACACCTTTTTCACTAACTGTTAGAAGCTCTTGTTGTTCATCTATAATAACATCAGCATCTACAACATAATCAGATTCATCTTTAAACTTGATACCTCTTACACCTCTAGTTGTTCTACCTTGCGTTCTGGTCTTATCCATATCAAATCTAATAACTTGACCAAGTGCTGTAAATATCATAAGATATTTTGTTTCATTTGTAGTAATAGATGCTGTTACTATCTCATCTATTGTATTTCCTTCTTCATCAGTATCAAGAACAATCGCTCTTACACCATTACTTCTAATATTGCTAAAGTCTTTTAAAGATGTTCTTTTTACAATACCATTTTTAGTAAAGAATGCCATAGATTTAGACTCATCAAAATCAGTTGTAGGGATAATAGCCATTATCTTCTCATCAGCTTTTAGATTGATAAGATTTACAACAGCTTTACCTTTTGCAGTTCTTCCACCTTCAGGAATTCTATATACTTTTAACCAATAAAGTTGACCAAAGTTTGTAACGAATAACAGTGTATCATGAGTATTAGATACAAAGAACTTTTCTATAAAGTCATCATCATGAGTAGTAACTGCAACTTTACCTTTACCACCTCTTGCTTGTCTCTCATAAGCTTTAATAGGAACTCTTTTTACATAACCGTTATGAGTTATTGTTACTACCATAGGCTCATTAGGGATTAAATCTTCCATATCAATATCATCATAGCTATCTTCTATAGTTGTTCTTCTATCTGCGATTAATAAACCATCTTTGTTTTTCATTTCAGCATATTTATCTCTAGTTTCAATTAGTTCATCTTTGATGATACTATTTAATTTTTCTTCACTTTTTAGAATAGATTCTAGCTCTGCTATTAATTCAAAAAGCATTCTTAATTCTTCTTCTAGTTTTTCTCTTGAAAGTCCTGTAAGTCTTCCAAGTCTCATATCTAAAATAGCTTTTGCCTGAATCTCTGTAAGATCAAATGCCGTACAAAGTTTTTCATTTGCGTCTGTATCATTTGCACTTGCTCTTATTATTTTTACAACTTCATCAATATTATCAAGTGCAATTTTAAGACCCTCTAAGATGTGAGCTCTAGCTTTTGCTTTTTCTAAATCAAATATTGTTCTTCTAATAATCACAGTTTTTCTATGGTTTAAGAAGATATTTAAAACTTGTGGAAGGTTAAATATTTTTGGTTCTTTGTTATGAACAGCTAAAAGAATAATACCAAATGTTGTTTGCATAGGTGTAGCTTTATAAAGGTTATTCATAATAATCTCAGCCATCGCATCTTTTTTAAGCTCTATAACAACTCTTGTACCTTCTCTATCTGATTCATCTCTAACTTCACTAATACCTTCAACATTTTTCTCTTTTGAAAGATTTGCTATTTGTTCAACTAGTCTAGCTTTGTTTACTTGGTAAGGAAGTTCATCTAAAACGATAATCTCTTTTTTACCTTTAGTCTCAATATGGTGTTTAGCTCTAATTTTAACTTTTCCACGACCAGTTTTATATGCATCTGTAAAACCTTGTCTACCAAATATTGTAGCACCAGTTGGAAAGTCTGGACCTTTGATATGTTCCATAAGTTCAACAGCATCACTTTTTGGATTTTCTATTAAATGTATAAGTGCATTCATAACTTCTGTTGGGTTATGTGGTGGTATTTTTGTAGCCATACCAACAGCAATACCCTCAGAACCATTTATAAGTAATAGTGGAGCACGTGTAGGCATAACTGTAGGCTCTTTACCCATATCATCATAAGTTGCAGTATGATTTACTGTATCTTTATCTATATCTTTTAAAACATCTTCACTAAGTCTAGTCATTCTTGACTCAGTATATCTCATAGCAGCAGCATTGTCGCCATCTACTGAACCAAAGTTTCCTTGACCATCAACAAGAGGAACTCTCATTGCAAAGTCTTGAGCCATTCTTACTAGTGCATCATAAACTGAGCTATCACCATGTGGATGGTACTTACCAATAACATCACCAACGATTCTTGCTGACTTTTTATAAGGTGTTCTTGAAGTCATATTTAAATCATGCATTGCATAAAGTATTCTTCTGTGAACAGGCTTTAAACCATCTCGTGCATCAGGTAATGCACGACCAATAATAACACTCATTG
Organism: Campylobacterota bacterium; assembly: GCA_034723795.1. Taxonomy (GTDB): domain Bacteria; phylum Campylobacterota; class Campylobacteria; order Campylobacterales; family Arcobacteraceae; genus JAIOSF01. Next base: position 6,355 of record JAYEPG010000101.1, on the reverse strand, counting down.
AGTAGTCTAGGTATGAAGCTTTTATAGAGTCTTCAATTTTAATATCAACTATATCTTGCGATTCGAAAAGATTTTCCATATGTTATGATTACCTTTGTATAAAATTACTTTATTTTATCCAAATGTAGCTTAAAGGTGTAGTATTTATACGGTTGAATTTAGATATTATTTGCTACTATATCCCCAAATCTAACTTTTTGATTTACTAGGTTTTCCATATTTACCATATCTTTTTCCCAAAATATAAGAACTGTAGAACCCATCTCAAAATAACCTAAGCAATCACCTTTATTGATATGTAAGTTATCATATTGATACTCTTTTATTTGAGTTACATCACTATTTGTATTAACTTTTGGCTCAAAAGTAAATACCATTTTACCAACATTTAAAGCACCAACAAATACCATATAGAATACTTTATCTTCTGCAGTTTTACACTCTAAAATTACTCTTTCATTTTCAATAAAAAGATTTTCTTGTTTATTTAAATAAGTAAAGTTTACAGGGTATAGTTTACCTGGTACATGGATAAGTTTTGTAACTTTACATGTATAGTTTGCATGGTACCTATGGTAGTCTTTAGGACTTAAATAAAAGTTCATAAACTTACCATCTATTATTTTTTCAAAATCTTCACTATCAATTTTATCAGTTAAAAGCTCTTTTACACTATAACTCATACCTTTTATTTGTAAAGCTGTTGTATCTTTTATATCGCCAGCTTCACTTACAAAACTATCTGCAGGTGATATAAAGTTATCTAAGCTACTATCAATATCTCTAGGTACTCTTAAAGCTCTTGTAAATAGTTTATTTAAAGTTTTATATGAATTTGGATCATTAAATTCACTCATATCAAGACCCATAAGTTTAACATAGCTGATATTTACAATATTTTGAAACCAAGGCGAAAACTCTTTTGTTGCGAACTTATGAAATTGTTTTGAAATTTTATTTGTAATATGCACTATTGCATCCTTTTAATTATTTAATTTGTTGGGTATAAAAATATATAGTTTACCTGACTGTTTCATTTTACCAGCTAACTCTTGTGCTAACTCACCATTTCCAAAGAAAAAGTCAGCTCTTATTTTACCTTTTATTGCACCACCCGTATCAGCTGCTACCATTAGTTTATTTATTGGTTCATTGTTTATTGGATTTGTTGTATTAATAAATACAGGGTATCCAAGTGGTATATACTTTCTATCTACTGCTAAATTTCTATTTGCAGTTAGCTGTGTCCCTAAACTTCCTGTTGCTGTTTTATCGCTTTGATTAAAAAAAACATAGCTTGGATTTAAATTTAATATCTCATCAACCCTTTGAGGGTTTTTTAATAGCCATGCTTTAATTGTTTGTAGTGATATATTTTCTTTTTTTATATATCCATCATCTATTAGTTTTCTACCTATTGCAAAGTATTTTCTACCATTTTGTTGTGCATATCCAATATTTAATATATCACCATTAGGAAGTTTAATTTTACCACTACCTTGTATATGTAGAAAAAATAGATCTATTTTATTATCAACATAACATATTATTTCCATATTATTAGAATTTTTAGGATCGATTTTTTCTATATCTTCTCTTGTATCGTAAGGTACAACTTTGTTTCCAACAATTTTACCTCTTAATCTCATATTTTTAAGAGTAGGGTATGCTGAACCTAAATCAATACGTAGTAAATCTTTAGGCACAGAATAAACTGGGTATTTGTATCTGTTTGTTTTTTTAAGGTTTCCATGCAAAAGAGGTTCATAGTAACCAGTTATTAGACCATTGTCACTATTATCATCTGATATTAGTTTATACGGTGTAAAATTAGTCATAAAAAATTCTTTTGGGTTATTTTGTAAATATGATTTTTCACAAACATCTGTTAAATTTTCATATTTTTTTGATGCTTTACAATCTTTTTGAAATACATCTAAAGCTATATTAAAATTATCCTTATTAAATCCTTCTATCTCATCCCATTGAGATTGTTGAAAATTTGCTTTAGATATATTTGGAAACTTTTCAACTTTTTGTGAACAACCTGCAAAAAAAGTTAAAAGTATTGAAGTTAATACAAAAGACTTATATTTTAACATTATACGTTTACTAACTCTTTTTTTATTTTTTCTTGGTTTAGTTTTAAGATAGTTTGTTTTTTTATCTCTTCATATCTTGAAGAATCACAATGTAACTCTTCACAAATAGTATCTACTGAACTATTTTGAATTTTTAATTTATAAAACTTTAACTCTTTTTTTGTAAGTTTTCTTTTTAAAACTTCAGCTATTTGTTCTTCGCTTTTAAGCTCACCTACTAATTTGTTTATATCTTTTTCTAACTCTTGTGTATATTCTATAATTTCACTACTCATTTATCCATTCCTTTAATTTATCTATATCATTATAACTAGTCATATCTAATTGTACTGGTGTTATTGAAACGTAGTTATCTTTAACTGCTTCAAAATCACAACTCTTTGTTTCATGTTTTTTCCAAATAAGAGGATGTAAACCAATCCAATAAACCTCTTCACCTCTAGGGCTACTGTATCTATGGGAATCATTTCCATACTCTCTGTATCCAGCATTAGTTATTTTTATACCTTTGCACTCATTTATATTACAAGGCGGTATATTTATATTTAACAATTTACGCGTCTCTAATGGAAAATCTCCATCAAATATTTTTCGTACTATATCAACTATAACCTTACAAGCTAATTCATACTCCCAAGCACTTTTGTCTGTATTATTTAAGTCATTAAACACTTGACTAATTGCAATTCCAGGAACACCTTGTAAAACAGCCTCTGAAGCCCCAGCTACTGTTCCACTATATGTTATATCTTCACCCATATTAGAACCTATATTTATACCGCTTATTACAAGATCTGGTCTTATATCTTCACCATAAAGGTTATTTAATCCTATAAATACACAATCAGTTGGTGTTCCATCATCCATTTTATAGTAGTCATCATCTACACCTATTAGTTTCATAGGACGTGTTAGTGTCATACTATGTGCTGATGCTGATTTTTCATTTGCTGGTGCTACTATAATTAGTTGTGCTATAGGTCGAAGAGCTTCTACTAGCTTTTTTAACCCTTTTGCATCCCAACCATCATCATTAGTTAAAAATATTTTTTTCAATCTTTTTTACCTTTTATCTTTTATTGTATCATGAGCAACGGCTGGTTTAGAAGTCCAAACTTTAAAAATATCACAAGCAACTTTTGCACCCTCACCATTTGCAATTGCAAACATAGTTTTAGCCCCTGAAGCTAATCCTGCAACATAAAGTCCATCTTTTATTTTATTGTTATCGTTTTTTAGACAAATTTTATTTGGTTTCATTATATCATTGTGTGGTAAAACTTCTATATCATCACATTCTATATTAAAGTTGTGCATACCTGTAGCAATTACTACTATCTTTGATTGATATGTTTTATTGTTTGTTGTGATTTTATATCCATCTTCAGAATTTTCTATTTTTAATACTGTATCATCAATAATAGGACAACTTCTAAAGTTGTTTAATTGTATTTTCATATTTGATAATAGTTGATCTCCACCCATTCCAAATGAAACCCCTGTAAGATTAAAAAAGCTAGCTTTTAAAATATCACTATTTCCATCATCAATCATAAGATACTTTTTATCTTTTGCCCATTCAAATTTGTCTTCAACTGATGCTAAAGTAAGTGCAGTTCCATATCCTGCTGCTCCACCACCTATAATAAGTACATCATACATTTTCATCCCCTTTTAGAATTATTTTAAATTCAGTACCTTGATACTCACAATTTTCATATTTAAATGTAGTGTTTTCTACAGTTATACTACCATTTAGTTCTTTAGTAATAATATTATATACGTGATACAAACCAAGACCTTTATCTTTGCATTTATGTTTTGTTGTAAAGTAAGGTTCAAATATTCTTTTTATTATTGAACTATCAATTCCCCCTGCATTATCTTTAATATAAAGTATATATTGATTATTTATATACTCTAGTGTGATAAAAATATAATTATTTTTATCCCTATTTAATGTAAACTCTTCAATTGCATTAAATAAAATATTTAATATAGATTTTGAAAAAAGTTCTTTATATAGATTTGTACTGTATTTATCATCACAATCAATAATAATATTTATATTTTTTTCTTCAGATAACCCTTTTACAAAAGATACACAGTTATTTATCTCTTGTTTAAAATTAAAAGATTCTTTTTGATTTGAACTATCATAAATAAACTTTTTCATTTGTTCTATAGTTAAAGATAACTCTTGTGATATATGTTCAATATTTGAAGATATTTTAACTAACTCCTCATCTGTTAATACGTTTAACTCTTTTTTAAGTTTTATAGTCCCAGCTGCTGTTGATATAATAGATAGTGGTTGTCTCCATTGATGGGCAATATTCCCAATAATATCTAATAATGCATCATTTTTATCTTTTAATATTAACTCTCTTTCTTTCTCTTTAAGTTCTCTTTCTAAAACAATAGATTTAGCATAAAAGTATATAGTACTAAATAGTTTATCTTTATCATTAGGTTTTATTACATAACCATTTACACCTTTATCAATTGCATCAATAAGTGTTTCCGCTTCACCATGAGCTGAAGTTATTATAATAGGTATGTTTTTATCTGTCTCCCTTATTTTTTCACTCATCTCCAATCCACTCATATATGGCATCTTAATATCTGTAACAACAATATCTGGTTTAAACTTTTTAAATTTTTCTAAACCATCTTTACCATCAATAGCAATCTCAAGCTCTTTTACCCTTCTTTTAATTCCACGGGATAAAATATTTCTAATATTTTCATCATCTTCGATATAAAGTATCCTAATCTGTTTTAATATTTCGTTCATCTTTATACCTTTTGATTATTAAATCTTATTGTAAATATTGCACCATTGGTATCATTTTTAGCACTAAGTGTCCCCAACGATTTTTCTTCTATAATCATCTTTGACATATATAAACCTATACCTGTACCTTGTCCTTGTTTTTTTGTTGTAAAATAAGGTTCAAAAATTCTATCCATAATCTCTAAAGGAATCCCACCTGCATTATCTTTTATTTGAATCTGATTATTTTTTAATAATATATCTATTTTACCATTTTTTATATTATTATTAGTAATTTCATCTTTTGCATTATTAATAATATTTAAAACAACTTGTTTGAATTCACTCTCATACCCAACTATATCAAAATCATTACCTTTAATATTTAGAGATATATTTAAAAACTTTAGTTGTGATGATTGTATATTTATAACACTTTGTATTGATTCTTTTATACTAAATTTTATTTTTTCATTATCAATTCTAAAAAAGTTTCTAAAATCATCTATTGTATTACTCATAAATTTTATTGTAGTTTTATTTGTATCTATAAACTTATCGATAAATTTTTTATCAATTAAACCATCATCATAGTCATCATCTAAACTTTGAATATTTAAACTTAATGCATTTAAAGGTTGTCTCCATTGGTGAGCAATAGCTCCAATCATCTCCCCCATTGCAGCTAGTTTTGCTTGTTCGTGTAATATTTTATCTTTTCTTAATAGTCTATTTTCATAGTCATCAAAGATAAGTTTTAATTTTCTATGAATTATAAGTATTATCATAAGTATTATTATTGTAAAAATAACTACATAATAAATTGTTGTTTCAATCATTTTATTTGAAGTTATATTAAATTGTTCTTTTTGTTTATATATATAATTATTAATATCTGTACTATAAACACCTGTACCAATAATCCATCCAAATCTATCATAATGGTTAATAAAAGATATTTTTCTAGCACTCATTTTTGTAATAGGATTAATAGTAGCCGTATAATCTAAATACCCACCATCACTTTGTCTACCAACGGTTATTAGGTCTTGAAGTACATATTTACCATCTTTTTTTAAATCCCATCTATTTATACCTATAAGATCTTTTTTGATATGTGAAATAGTTACTCCATCATAAGAATAAGCGAAAAAATAACCTTTATTATCAAAATCACTATTTATTAAAAAAGATTGAGCTTCTTTTTTTGTTTTTATTTTATCTAACCTTTTAATCACTCTGTCAACTCTACTTTTAACAGTTTCTTTCATGTTGATATAGTTTTCTTTTTCTATTTGTTTTAATCTACTTTCATTATTAGATTCAATTTGAGTAATAAAAATATTTGCAACAAATATTGCTGTTATAATTACTGCAATCAATGGTATAAAACCTATCCAAACTATAAGATTGTCATTATTTTTATTATTCATTTTTTAACTCTTTTTATTTTCTATTTTTAATATTACACTATTGT
>JAYEPG010000100.1:0-2294 GCA_034723795.1 Campylobacterota bacterium | reverse complement strand
CTTTTTTAATAAATTATTAATAAACATTTTACTCAAATTTGGATTAAAATTAGTTATTCACATTATAAATTATTTATGTTGGCAAACCCTTTTAAATAAGGCTATTTGAGATATATTTATTCACAAAATATATGATAAAATTATTAATAAATCTAATCTTAATTTTACTACCATTACTCTTTTAAAGCCCATTGTTAAGGTCTTTATAGAGAATTAATCTAATAAAAAAATAAAAAAATTATTAATCAAAATATTATAATTTAAAGAAAATTTATAGATAATTTTATACTTATTTAAGGTATCAAGTGATACGTGAATAGAGTGTGAATAAGTGTGATTAACTATTTTTAAAATACTCTATTAACAACTCACTATCTTTTTCATTTAATACCTGAGTTAGAGCAGATTTTGGAGCATTTTGAATAGTCTCAAATGTGCCAAAATAGTTTAAAAGTTTTTTAACTTTTGCTTCCCCTATTCCATGTATATTTAATAGAGATATTTGCTTATCCTCTTTTCTCTTTTGTTTTTTATGAAATGTAATAGCAGATCTGTGAGCTTCATCTCGTAGTCTTTGAACAAACTGTAATCTCTTGTCAGAAGTCTCTAGTTTAAAAATATTATCTTTTGTATATAAAATATCTTTTGCACTACCTTTTGCTCTATGTGCTTTTGAATCAATCTTTTCTTTTGCTATTGCAATTATCTCTAAATTTACACCTACACTATTTACAATATCATATGCAAGATTTAAAAGTGTTTGTCCACCATCAATTACCCAAAGATCTGGTGGTGGATTTTCTTTAAACCTTTCAACTCTTCTTGTTAAAAGTTCTTTCATCTGTCCATACTCATCATTTGCTTCCAAATTGTATAAACGATAATCCTCTTTATTAAACTTATCATTATCCCACACAATCATCGCTCCAACCTTAGCTTGTCCCATCATCTGAGAGTTGTCATAACACTCAAATCTAGTAGGTATTTTGTATAAGTCAAATAGACCTTTTATCTGAGAGTATATAGCGCTATTTGTATTACTCTTATCAATCTTTAATAGTTCTACACAATTTTTTAAAGCTAATGATACAAGTTGTTTTTTTACTCCTATTTTAGGAACAATAGCATTTATTTTTTTATCATATTTGTCACTAATAAACTCTTTAAGTTCATTAATATTTTTTATATCATGTGCAAATAATATAGTAGATGGTATATCAGGGAGTTCGCTATTGTAGTAGTTTATAACAGCTGTTTTATATATCTCATCAAGGGAAGTAATATCTGTAATATTTACCATTGTTTGAGTTGAAGATATTAGTTTTCCACCCCTTATAAACATTTTTACTATTATAGCTTTGATATTTCCTATTTCAACTGCAAATAGATCCATATCCTCATCTTTTGCAAAATCCAGTGTTGATTTGATTTGTGATTTTGAGATAGTTTGAATTCTATCCCTCATCTTCATCGCATCTTCAAACCTAAACTGTTCGCTGTACTGTTCCATTTTAATAGTTAGTTTATCTATTATTTTTGATTTATTATTTATATAATAAAGTGATTCTTCTATTAATTTACTATATTCCTCTTTAGAAACTTTCCCTTCACAAGGGGCAAGACACTTTTGTATTTGATAAAACATACATGCTTTTCCAGCTTTTAAGCATGATTTTTTTTGAATTAATGGAACTATCTCATAAATACTATCAAGTAGATCTTTTGCACCAACACTAAATGGTCCAAAATATTTTACATTTTTTTGCTTTAGAACCTTTCTAGTTATCTCTAATCTAGGAAAATCTTCATTATAATCTATATAGATATACGGATATGTTTTATCATCTCTTAAAAGTATGTTATATTTGGGCTTTAATTGCTTGATAAGAGAGTTTTCTAGTATCAAAGCATCACTTTCACTATCTACAACTATATAGTGCATATTGTCCACTTCACTTATCATTTTATATATACGTGGTTCTAGTTTGGGAGATGGTTGTAAAGTGGGTGTAAATCTAAAGTAACTTTTGACTCTATTTTTAAGAACTTTGGCTTTTCCTATGTAAAGAAGTTTTCCATCTTTATCAAAGTATTGATATATACCCGCATCTGTAGGTAAGTTTTGAAGTTTTTCTTGAAGTGTCAATATGTACCCTTATGATAATAATGCGAAATTGTACTATATTAACCTTATCAATAAGTTTTTTACCAATTCAATTTTTTTGGTATTGTTCATCTTATGACATTTTGTTAGCTTTGTACACTTCGCAGTTGTAGTAATCCCACGCCCATTC
>JAYEPG010000099.1:0-2330 GCA_034723795.1 Campylobacterota bacterium | reverse complement strand
CATGCTATAAAAAATGAATTAATAAAAAACTATACAAATCCAATTGCAAATGGTAGAGTTACAATGCCAACTATAGATAATGCTAAAACTGGATTTTTAGATGAAGAACAAGCAAGAGAATTAATCAATATATTAGCTTCAAGACCTGAACCTATGATATACCAACTTACTATTTTACTTTTATATACAGGTGGTAGATTTGGAGAAATTGCTAGTTTAACATGGAATGATATAAACTTCAAAGAGAACCTTATCTATTTTAAAAAAACAAAAAACGGTAATGATAGAAGTATAAAAATTACTAAAAAAGTTTTAGAAGTTTTAAATGAACTATCTCAAAATAGAACATCACACTTAATCATACCGTCTTCAAATGGTAAACAAATAATACAGATGCCAAAACAATGGCAAGGTATAGTTGATAAACTAATACCAAATAATATAGATGCCAATAAAAATAGAATAACAGTACATAGCCTAAGACATACTCATGCTTCATGGTTAGCTAAAAATGGTATGAATATTTTAGAGATAAAAGAGCAGCTTGGTCATAAAAAACTTGATATGACATTAAGATATAGCCATTTAATTCCTAGTGCAAGATATGAAAAAACTGTTGATATATTTGATAATTTTGAACTTGATTAAAAAGACTCGGCTCTCGGCTGAAATCAGTACCGAACGATGCTTGTCCGTAGGAAAGCCTAAGTGTTGTAATTGTATAATAGATTTTATTAAAATTAGTTAAAGTAAAAAGGTTAAATTTTGGATTTATTGAATAGTAGTTTAACAAATATGTGTAGTAAACTACAAATCTTGGACGATGACAAAGAGATTAAAAAATTCAAACATTTGATTACAGTAACTAATCAAGCATATTTAAAAATTGCATTAAATGAGTTCTCTCACATTAAAAAAGATAATCCAAATAAAAAGATTGTGTCAAATTTTGACTTCCTAATGAAGTTATATAACAAGCATTTAAGAGAGCATCAAGTGATGTTTTTACTGTTAAATATTTTTGAAACAGCAATACGATCTAAAGCAGCAGTTGAATTATCAAAAAAATACAGTTCTAATAACAGCGATGATTGGTTAGTAAATGAAGATTTAAAACCTAATAAAATAAAAAAACCTCTTATGGAAGCTATAAATAAAATTAGACAAGATAATGAAGATGAAACTAAATTTGACAGCTTTGAAGTATTTGATTATATTATGTTAGGGCAATTAAAATCAATTTATATTGATTTTTGGTCAGATTTATCCTTACTTTTTGAAGAAAAAACAATAAATAATGTTAAGTATAGTAAAATTGGAAAAAATAGATTAAAAGTATTGCTTGATGAAATTAGAAAAGCTAGAAATGACAATGCACACCACAAGCCATTTCACAAAACTAGAAAAAGAAGGCACCAAATAATAGCTGATATAGAATTGATTTTAACTCATATTAGATTTAATCTAAATGATGCTATAAATAATATTGATCCAACACATAAAATTATAAAACTAACTAATATATAAGGAATTTTAAATGGAACCTACACAAGAAATTGGTTTTGCTATCACAAATACACCACAATTTGAAATTTAAAAAGTCTTAATATCTAAAGTCATCATACTTGAAATTACTACCAAACTCTTGATTTATCTTACTTAATAAATTTAACTGTTCATAGTCATTTGATATGGAAGTAACAATACTTTTATCATCAATACAAATTGTATCATCTTCATTTATAGCTGCTTGTTTTAGCATACCATCTTTAACTCTATAGTAGTACCCAAATTCTTCAAATTTCACCCAAAAACTATTTTTACACATTATCATCAACCTTACATAAAAAATGGATTATATTGTAAATAAACATAAATATCAATGAAAATACAGTATATCAATTGTAAAGCAAATTGTATAAAACTTATAAAAATAGATTTACTCATCATGTCAAATCTAACTCACATAATTACACCATCATCCATATCACCAAAATTTACTACAACTATTTTAGTAACTTAATAGATATAAAACTATAAATAGAAATATCCACAATCAATTTAATAAATAAAAAATTCAACATCCCCTCGTAAGAGGTGTAGGATGTTGAATTTATTTATTTTTCAAATACAATTGTTCTATATATTTTATATTTATTACTTTTATACTATGAATGCAAAGTTACAAAAATTACTTGAAGAGAATTTAGGAACTATTACAGAAGTTATAATTAAAGATGCTTTAGATAGTTGATGCGATTGACCAAAACAATATTTACAAGATGTATTACAATATGGTTGCCAATGAGGTACAGTATCATCAATGATTC
>JAYEPG010000098.1:0-2356 GCA_034723795.1 Campylobacterota bacterium | reverse complement strand
CTTTTTAAGCCCATAATACCTAAGCTAGCTTAAGTTTTTAGACCCCCAAATTTTTCATTAAATCAAAATGTGTCATAGAGATTAAGTTACATAAAGTAACGAAATGTTTTATTAAATATAACTTTAATAATAATATTAAAATGCTATTCAAATGCTATTTAATAAACTTATAATAGAATTATACAAATTAAAAACAAGGTAAAGAATATGAGCGAAATTTTCAATCCAATTAAAAAGAATTTTAAAGAACCATTGATAAAGAATATGTGTGAGTACCACGACCTAGTAGCAGAATTTGATGCTGATTATGAAGGTACTTGGGGAAAGTTTGCAAATGAGAAAATTGATTGGTTTAAACCATTTGATACTGTTTTAGATGAATCTAAAGCACCATTTGTAAAATGGTTTGATGGTGGAAAGATGAACGTAACACATCAATGTGTAGATAGACATCTAGAAACAAAGAAAAATAAAGCGGCTATTATTTTTGAGGGTGATAATGGAGATAAAGAGATTATCACATATAGAGAGTTAGCTTATAGAGTTAACCAAACAGCAAATATGTTTAAAAACAAATTTGGCATCACTAAAGGTGATAGAGTAGTTGTATATATGCCAATGATTCCAGAAGCTGCAGTTACTATGCTAGCTTGTGCAAAAATTGGTGCTATTCACTCTATTGTATTTGGTGGATTTTCTGCTGAAGCTTTAAGAGATAGAATTATTGATGCTTCTGCAAAACTTGTAGTTACTTCTGATGGAGCTTACAGAAAAGGTAAACCTTATATGTTAAAGCCTGTTGTAGATGTAGCACTAGAAAAGGGGTGTGAGTGTGTACAAAATGTTTGTATCGTTGAAAGAAATGGTGAAGATATTACATGGGTAGAAGGTAGAGACTATAGTTATAATGAATTAGTAAAATTAGAGTCACCAGTATGTGAAGCTGAACATATGGATAGTGAAGACCCTCTATTTTTATTATACACAAGTGGAAGTACTGGTAAACCAAAAGGTGTACAACACTCAAGTGCAGGATATATTTTATGGGCACAGATGACTATGGAGTGGGTATTTGATATAAAAGATAATGATACTTATTGGTGTACAGCTGATGTTGGTTGGATTACAGGACATACATATATAGTTTATGGTCCATTAGCTGCAGGGGCTACTACAGTTATGTTTGAAGGAGTGCCTACATTCCCTGATGCTGGAAGATGTTGGAGAATGGTTGAAGAGTATAAAATAAACCAATTTTATACAGCACCTACGGCTATAAGACTATTACATAAAACTGGTGAAGATGAGCCAAGTAAATATGACTTAAGTAGTTTAAGAATTCTTGGAACTGTTGGTGAACCAATTGATCCTCCTGCTTGGAAATGGTACTACGAGCAAGTTGGTAACTCTAATTGTTCTATTGTTGATACATATTGGCAAACAGAAACAGGGGGTCATATAGTATCTCCACTACCAGCTGCAACACCTATCAAACCTGCTTGTGCAACATTTCCATTACCAGGAATACAAGCAGAAATTATAGATGAAAATGGTGAACAAACTGAAATAGGAGAAAAGGGGTTTTTATGTATTACAAAACCTTGGCCTTCACAGATAAGAACAATTTGGAATGATCCAGATAGATTTGAAAAATCTTATTTTGGTGATTGTAAAAAAGATGGAAAACCTGTATATTTCTCTGGTGATGGCGCTATGATGGATGAGCAGGGGTATATCACTATTACAGGACGTACTGATGATGTAATAAATGTATCAGGACATAGAATGGGTACAGCAGAAGTTGAAGCAGCTATTAAAAAGCATGACAATGTAGCTTCAGTTGCAGTTGTAGGGAAACCACATGAGATAAAAGGTGAAGGGATATTTGCATATATCGTTTTAAAATCTGATAATGGTATAGCAGATGAACTTGAAGAGATGAAAACTATCAATGGTATAATCAAAGCTGAGATAGGTGCTATTGCACTTTGTGATGATATGGCATTTGTTCCTGACTTACCAAAAACAAGAAGTGGTAAGATTATGAGAAGAATTTTAAGAAGTATTGTTAAAGGTGAAAAAATCACACAAGATACATCTACTTTAGAAGATCCATCTATTGTTCAAACTATTGAAAATATAGTTAATTCATAAAAAAAGCCCCAATCTCTTGGGGCTTTTACTTTTTTTATGAGCTTATTAAATTAACAACTTAAACTTAGCTCTTCCATATCATCTAACCAACCAGCAGTTTTGGTTAGTTTCATAATCTTAATTTTACTCGCTTCTTGTGGCTTTTCAGGTCTTGAGTGGATATGTTTTAATATAAGTTTATCATCTGCTTTACCGATTATTT
>JAYEPG010000097.1:8931-11742 GCA_034723795.1 Campylobacterota bacterium | reverse complement strand
CTTCCTAAAACCCATTTGGATTAAATCCAAAGTCTAAATTTGTATCAAAACCACTATTAAATGTTGTCATATTTGGGTCATTGTACCCTAATTGTGCTGATTTATTACGAAGTTGCATAATGTCATTTTTTATATCTATATGTGCAGGACATACCATACTACAGTTTCCACACAATGTACAATCCCATATACCATTTGTTTGAATTACATCAATTTTTGTTTTAATATCACTCTCTTTTTTATCATTTACATATCTATAAACTCTAGCTAATGCAAATGGTCCTAAAAACTCTTCATTTACTTCATATATAGGACAAGAACTAAAACAACTATTACATAAAACACAATTTGATGAAATATCAATCTTTTTTTCATCTTCTATTGATATAGGCAAATCACTCTTTTTTTCTAATTGTGCTTTTGAATTAATCAAAAACTTATCTTGGTTTGATAAATCTACTATTAAATCTTTTATAACTCTTGAATTTTTTAATGCAGATACAATATCTCCATCTTTTATAGTAGTTTTACAAGCTAGTTTTTCTACTCCATTTACAACTACAGCACAACTTCCACATACTCCACTTCTACAACCACTTCTAAACGATAAAGAGTTATCTTGTACTTTTTTTATTGAGGATAAAACAGATAATAAGTTATCAACTTTAGTTTCTAACTTATATTCTTTTTCACAAATTGTTATTTTCTTCATAATAAATTCTCCACAACAACATCATTTTTCACTTTTTTTATTATCGTATCTTTAGAATAATCTTCATTTTCTTCTTGGAAATCTACTCTATAATGTGCTCCACGACTCTCTTTTCTGTTTAATGCTGATAAAATAATCGTTTCACCTAGTTCAATAATATTAATAAACTCTATATACTCTTTTAAATTTGTATTGTATATTTTACTTTTATCATTTATACCCATAAGTTTTATCTCTTGGCTTATCTCTTTTACTTTTGATAAAATATCATTTAATTTTTTCTCTTCTCTAAATAAACCAACTTCTTTATAGAATAATTTTCCTAGATTCTCTTTAGTATTATAAAAGTTAATTTTATTTGGTAAATCAAATATATCATCTATAAACTTTTTATCTTTTATAAATATCTCATACTGTTGGGTTAAATCTTCATCTATCTCTTTTATATCTGATATAGCACTTGAAGCAACTAATTTACCAAAAGTTATAATCTCTAAAAGTGAATTACCACCTAATCTATTTGCTCCATGTACACCATTTGATGAACACTCTCCAACTGCATAAAGGTTTTTTATATTTGTTTTTCCATTTATATCTGTTTTTATACCACCCATTGTATAGTGTGCAGCTGGTACAATTGGTATTAAATCTTCATCAAGTTTTAGTTTCATAAATTCTAAACAAAGATCATACTCTTGAGGCATGCTTTGTATTATTTTATCTTTTCCTAAATGTCTTAAATCTAAAAATACATCTTCTCCTGATTCTATTTTTGTATAAATAGCACGTGCTACTTCATCTCGTGGTTTTAGTTCATCTATAAATCTTGAACCATCTTTTGTAACTAAATATCCACCCTCACCTCTTGCACTTTCACTTATTAAAATACAATTATCTTTTAATGATGTGGGATGAAACTGGACATATTCCATATTTGCAAGATAACAACCTGCTCTTAAAGCTGCAGATATAGTATCTCCAGTTGTAGCAGTTGAGTTTGTATTGTAACTATTATAAATACCAGCATAACCACCAGTTGCCACAATCACTTTTTTTGCTAATATTTGAGTTACTTCACTTGTTTCAATATTTAAAGCTGTTATCCCTTTTACTTCATTGTTAAGAACAATAAAATTTAGAAGCATCTGTTCATTTATAAATTTTATACCAGATTTTAAACAATTATCATAAAGTGTATGTAATATTTTTAATCCCGTATAGTCACTACTATAACAAGCTCTTGGGTTTGATGCACCACCTAACATTCTTTGAGCAATATTATTATTTTTATCTCTACTAAAAGGAACTCCAATATCATCAAGCCATTTTATTGTCGTAGAACTATTTTTACACATATATTCAATAGTCTCTTTATCTCCTAATTTATGTGCTGATTTTAGTGTATCATTTATATGATTTTCTTGTGTATCTTCACTATTTTCTAAAACACCATTTATCCCACCTTGTGCTTGACAAGTTTGTGAAGATGTTGGATATGTTTTAGATAATACTACGACATTATCACAACTTTTACTTGCCTCTAATGCAGCAGTTAATCCCGCACCACCACTTCCTACTATTAGTATATCTATCATTTTAATCCCAAAACTCTTTAAGCTCTCGCTCTTTTTTCTTATTTTCTTCTTTTATATGAACTTGTATCTCAAGTTCCTCTTTTAAATCAACTCTATTGTCTATCTCTTCTTGCTGATTTTGTTCTGCTCTATTTCTTCTAGCTTCCAAGATCCTCTCTTTAATCTTTTTTTCTGCTACTGCTTTCATATTATCATCAAAGTTCATTGATTTTATACTTTCTAAAGCTTGTTTAATCTCTTCCTCTTCACTTACCTCTTCAAGCAAAATTTCATCTTTTGGTTCTTTTACCTCTTCTATAATAATCTCTTCATCTTTTTCAACTATTATCTCTTCTTTTATAGGTCTAGGAGGTATAACTTGAGATGATTGTACTTTTACTTTTTGTTTTTCTGAAGTTTTTCTTTCTAATACTGGAACAGTTTTTATTTCTGCAACTTTTGAATCTTCTTTTAGTTCTTCAATAATCTCTTCATTTTTTTGTATATTCTTTTCTGGTTTATTCT
>JAYEPG010000097.1:4303-8831 GCA_034723795.1 Campylobacterota bacterium | reverse complement strand
TATTCTTTTCTGGTTTATTCTCTATAGGCTTATCTACTTTTTGTTGAGATATTGAGTTTGCCTTTAACTCTTCAAATTCAGCCATAATCTCTTCATACTTGGCAAAATCCATAAGCAAAAAGCCTGGCTTACCATCTCTCATAATAATAGCTTTTTCAATCTCTTCATCAATAATTTTATTGAAAATTGTTTTGCTTTTTCTTATTAGTTCTGTAGAAGAAAACATCTCATTTGATTTATAAAGTAATAATCCCATTTACTAACTCCTATACATATTGTAGCTTGTATTATAACACAAATTCTTTTATGTTATCTTCTATACCATTAAGTAGTCTAGCACGAGCTTCTTTTGATGCCCAAGCAATATGTGGAGTAAATAGTACTTTCTCTTTATTTTTTATACTTAATAATGGTGAACTTTTTTCAATTGGCTCTTTAGATACAACATCTGTACCATAATATACATTTATGCCATTGTTTATAGTATCACTTATATCTTGTTCATTTACTATTCCACCACGTCCTAGGTTAAGTAATATTGCACCATCTTTTAAACTTGAAATATTTGTTTTATTTATTAAATTTGCTGTATCATTATTTAAAGGTGAATGGATAGATATAATATCTGAAGTTTTAAGTAACTCATCTAAAGTTTTCTTATCGTATGTTGTATCATTGTTTGCACCACTTGTAGAAAAGAACTGTACATTACATCCAAAAGCATCTGCAACTTTAGCAACAGACTTACCAATATTCCCAAGTCCTATGATACCCCAAGTCTTTCCATCTAACTCATAAAATGGCTTATCAAGATTTGTAAAAATATCACTATTTTCCCAACCACCACTTTTAACATAGTTATCATAGTGATTAATCTTTTGTACAAAATCTAAAGCAAATGAAAATGTAAGTTGAGCAACACTTGCTGTAGAATATCCAGCTACATTTTTAACAACTATATTTTTCTCTTTTGCATAGTCTAAATCGATATTATTCATACCAGTTGCAGCGATACAGATTAGTTTTATATTACTATTGTCCATAACCTCTTTATCTATAACAACTTTATTAGTTATAACAATTGTAGCATCTTTAACTCTTTGTATAGTTTGTGTCGGTTTTGTACTATCATATGTAGTTATCTCTCCAAATTGTTCAAACTGTTCTAAACTTATATCCATACCTAATGTTTTTCTATCTAAAAATACTAAATTCACTATTTTTTCCTTTTTTCTAATAATTTTATTGTTTGTGTAGCTATACTTTTTTCTTCATTGGTTTTTATAACCATAATTTTTGTTTTACATTTTTTACTTTGTATCTCACATACTTTAGCATTGGCATTTTCATTTAAAATATTATCTATTTTTAAACTAAGGTTATCACTTAACCCTTTAAATACTTTTTTTCTTATTAAACTACTATTTTCACCTATTCCACCAGTAAATATAATAGCATCTAGTTTTTCTAATTTTAAAAAATATATACCAATATATTTTCTTATTTTTTCAACAAACATATTTATAGCTAATTTAGCTTTAGTATTCCCACTATTTTTTAAACTAATTATCTCTCGTAAATCACTATGGGAACAAATACCTTTTAATCCACTTTGTTTATTTAGTATATTACTTACTGTTTTAATATCCATATTTAGATACTCTTGTAAATACAATACAATAGATGGATCAATATCCCCACATCTTGTACCCATCATCAAACCTTCAAGTGGGGTAAATCCCATAGATGTATCTATTGATTTTCCATTTTTTATACATGCTACACTCGCACCATTTCCAAGATGAATAGTGATAAGATTTAAATCTTTTAATTTTTTATTTTGTTTTTTTGCATATTTAGATGCTACATATTCGTGCGAAGTACCATGAAAACCATACTTTCTGATTTTATTATTTTTATAAAGTTCATATGGAATAGGATATAAAAAAGCCTCTTTGGGCATGGAGGTATGAAATGCAGTATCAAATACTGCAACTTGACTTATATTTGGTAGTTTCTCTCTTATAGTTTTTATACCAGCAATATTAGAAGGATTATGTAAAGGGGCTAAAGATATTAAAGACTCTAACTCTTTTATCACATTTTTTGTTATCTTTACTGGTTTTGAAAACTTTTCACCACCATGAACTACTCTATGACCTACACAAGATATATCTTCAAGTTTTTTTATAGACTTAGAAGATATAAGTTTCTTAAAAATAATTTCAAAACTTTTATGAAAATCTGAAACCTCCTCCTCTATCCCATCATAAAGAACCTCAAACTTTTTACCACAAAAAAGTTTATACTTAATAGAAGAACTTCCACTATTTAATACTAATATTTTCATCACAGTTTAACCCCTTTGAGCTTGAATAGCTGTAATTGCGACTGTATTTACTATATCTACTACTTTACATCCACGGCTTAAATCATTTACTGGTTTATTAAGTCCTTGTAAAATTGGACCAATAGCAACAGCCCCACTACTTCTTTGTACTGCTTTATATGTGTTGTTTCCTGTATTTAAATCTGGAAATATTAAAACTGTTGCATCACCTTGAAGTTTTCCATTTGGTGATTTTTTAAGTGCTGTTTGTTTATCAATTGCGGCATCAAATTGGATTGGACCTTCTATAATAAGTGATGGATTATTTGAAATCACTTCTTTAGTGGCATTAGCAACTAACTCTACATCTTCACCAAAACCAGAATCTCCTGTAGAGTAAGATAACATTGCAACTTTTGGTTCTATTCCAAACTGTTTTGCAGTATTAGCTGAACTAATTGCAATTTGTGCTAACTCTTTTGAGTTTGGAGATGGATTAATCGCACAATCTCCATATACTAATACTTTAGTATCTAAACACATAAAAAATATACTTGAAACTATATCTATATCTTTTTTTGTTTTTATGATTTGTAAAGCTGGTCTAACTGTATCTGCTGTTGTTCCAACTGCACCACTAACCATACCATCAACATACCCTAAATGTACCATCATAGTTGCAAAGTAAGTATAGTTTGAACTTAATATGTCATATGCTTGTTGTTTTAAAATACCTTTATCTTTTCGTAATCTATAAAACTCGTCACTAAATTCATCAAGTAAAGATGAAGTTTGTGGATCTATTATATTTGCTTTATCTAAGTTAATACCTAGTATCTGCGCTCTTATTTTAATATCAACCATATCCCCTAATAAAGTTATATCAACAACTTTACTATGTAAAAGTATCTCTGATGCTCTTAAAATTCTATCATCATTGCTTTCATTTAAAACAATGTGTTTTTTATTTTTTCTTGCTCTTTCAAATAAGTTATACTCAAACATAATAGGTGTCATAATATCTGTTTGTGTTAAGTTCAATCTATCTACTAAAAGTTTATTATTTATATATTTTGAAAAAACTCCTAATATCAAAGCTATTTTTGTATAATTTTTATAATTTATTGATGGTTTTATATTTGTAATATTTATCGCTGTATCATAAGTATCAGTATCAACAGTTAAAATACAAATACCAATATCTTTAAATCCATCTAGTAAACTTAGTATTGATTCTTTTGGTTTTATTCCACCAGTGAGAACCAAACCTGAAATATGTGGAATATTTTTAGAAGCAATAGAACTTAATGAACTCAATATTATATCACTACGATCTCCTGAAACTATTATTAAGTTTTCTTCCTTTACACGTTCTAAAAAATTATCAACATTCATAGATGCTATTTTTATATCACTTATTTTTTGATTTAAGTTTTTTGATGTTCCAAAAAGAAGTTTACTTTTTAAAGTATCTTTTACATCTGACATTGTGATTTTATTTATATCATTTATATATGGAATAAAGAATTTTAAATATTCATCATTTTTATTTTTACTATTGTCAATACTAAATTTATTTATATTATTAACAAAAGTTGCAAAATGTGGACAATCTTTATCTTTAATATTTTGTTGTTCTATTTTCATATCTTCATCTATTTCTATAAGTGTTTTATTATAACCATTTAAAACACTTATAAATGAGCTATTTAGATGCTTTGCAATATCTAAGTTAATATCAAAATCCAATATTGTTGATAAAAACTCTTTACTATCCCCTTCTATTAATACAAAGTTATAACTGTTTTGTAAAGATTGGAATTTTTTTATTAAAGTTTCATACACCTTATGTAACTCTTTTGAAGCTACCAATTGGTGTAACTCTTTAACAGTAAATCCATAAGTGGTATTTATATCTTGCTTTAAATTAAAATTATTTAACATAAAGTTGATGTTGTTATCTTTTATATCTTGGATAATTGGTCTAAAGTATGCAACTTTTTGGAAGTTTTGTTTTAGAAACTGCATCATCCCTATTGAAACAACTAAACTATTTGATGATTCTTCTAGTGATGATATATAAAGTGATTTAATTTTATGCATAAAAGTTTCTCCTATCGATGAAAATAACATCTTTTTTTAGTAAAATTTTATTATTTATATTCTATCACAAATTATTAATATTTTACTGGAAATATC
>JAYEPG010000097.1:0-4203 GCA_034723795.1 Campylobacterota bacterium | reverse complement strand
ATGATATATAAAGTGATTTAATTTTATGCATAAAAGTTTCTCCTATCGATGAAAATAACATCTTTTTTTAGTAAAATTTTATTATTTATATTCTATCACAAATTATTAATATTTTACTGGAAATATCACTTAATCGGTATTTCAGCAGTTTCAGCTTCGTCTTTAAAGCCTATCATTTTCATATGGTTCATTACTTTGAACTTGATTTAAAGCATATAAAAAATCTTCTTTTGAAGCTTGTTTTGCTTTTTTCTCAATAATATCAACTGTTTGCAAAGCTGATACTTTTTCACTTAAAGCATTTATGATAAATTGATTTAGTGATATTTTTTCACCTTGACAAACATCATTAACAGCTAATTTTAAATAGTCTGGCATTCTTAAACTCATTGTTTGCATTATATCTCTCCTATATATTGTAAAAATTCTTTTGGTGTCATAACTTTTAAATTAAATTCACTTGCTGGTTTAAAGTCTTTTCCATTTAATGTAACTATAATGGAATTTGATTTAACAGCAAGTTCTAATAAAAAATCATCATCTGAATCTTTTAACTTTGGTCTCCAAAGATAAAAGATTTTATTCTTTTTTCCAATGACGCAAATATAGTTTAAAATTGAATCAACATATTTTGTTTCTAGTTTTGATTTTAACTTTAATATCTCTTCATATTCATAAATTAATGTTGTTGATATATTAACTGTAAATTTTTTACTATCAATCATTGATATTAATTTATAACTAGCACCTTTATTCGAATAAATGGCTGATAATAATACATTTGTATCAATTACTATATTTTTCATAATGGTATTATATACGGTATCATGTTAAAGTTTGTTTAAGATTAATGTTTATTTGTAGCTATGACGACTGAGTTGAAAAACAAGGGGATATAAATAATTGGAACTTCGGTTTTTCATCTCACTAAATTTATGAGGTAAAAGCTTAAAATTTTCGCTTGTACCCTTGTTTTTCTTTCCAAGTTTTGTTATGTAAAATATCTATTTAAAACTACTCTCTTAACTGATAAGTAATATCTCCAGCACCTACACCTAAAACTAAACCAGAAGTGATAGTTTTAACTATTTTATCATTTTCTATAAGTTCTATTTTACCTTTAGTTGTATTTATTTTATCACAAAAATGTGTATTGTAGTTTGCAAACTCTTTTGCAAACTCTATCTCTTTTATCTCTTCAGCTACAGTCCATACAGGTAATATAATCAACTCATCACAACCTTTAAAACATCTTTTAAAGTACTCAAGGTTGTCCAATGTACGGCTGTATTTATGGGGTTGCCATACTACTATAGTTTTTGATATTTTTTTATGACTTTTATAAAGTTTAACAGATTCCATAGTAGCTATTATCTCTGTAGGATGATGTGCATAATCATCTATTACAACAAACTCTTCACTTTTTTGAACTATATCAAATCTTTTTTTAATCCCTTTATAGTTTGAAAGGTTTTGTTTTATTTTATCAATTTCCATTGTTTGTAAAGCAGCTAAAATTGCACAAGAGGCATCAATAGCGATATGTACACCAAATCCCCAAACATCAAAAAAACCATAATCTTTTAATGAAAATCTTGTAAATGGCTCATCATCTTTTAAAATAAATTCTATATTTTTTATATCTTTTGATGGATAGAGTCGTATCGCATAACCTTCATAGTTTTTTAGATAATCATCTTCAGCATTTATAACACGAAGTTTTGCAATATCTAAAAACTTTGTATAAGCATCGTAAAATCGTTTTTCATCATAGTTGTAGTATTCCATATGTTCAGGTTCAGTATTTAAAACAATTGAACAATATGGATGAGACAATATAAAACTTTCATCACTCTCATCAGCCTCAAAAGCTAATATATCATCAATATATCTAAAATTTGAATCAAACTCTTTACTAATAGCCCCAATAATTGCAGAACTATGTAAAATAGAGCTTAATATTGCAGTTGTAGTACTTTTTCCATGTGCAGCACATACACAATAGTTTGTAGTTTTTTGCATTATTACACTTAATGCTTCTTTTCTAGGTAAAAGTAAAAGCTCTTGTTTTTTTGCTTCTATTATCTCTATATTGTCATTTAATACAGCAGCACTATATATAACTAAATCTTGATTGTTTATTGAATCAGCTGATTGAGGAATATTTACTAATATCCCCTCTTTTTGAAGTTCATCTGTAATTGGAGTATCTTTTATATCAGATCCACTTACTTCATAACCTCTATATTGTAAAAATCTAGCTAAGGCAGATAGTCCAATTCCACCTATACCTATAAAATGAACTTTCATTAGTTAAGTAAATGCTTTAGTTTTTCATATTGTTCTTGTACTAAAGATAAATTTGTATCAAGATACTCTTTTACATCAAATTTAAAGTCAAGAATAAAATAAGCATACTTTTCCTCTTCAACTTCATTTAGATGCTCTACATCTTTATCATAAAAAGTATCCATATCTTTATTTTGGGCACAAGCTAATAGATGTATATTAATTGCATCAACAAATTTTTCATCTTCAACTATTTGAGATAAAATAAAAAACAACTCTTTTGCACCATCGTAGTTTTCTAAACTCCATTTTTCAATAGCATGTTCGTAAAAACTTCTTACAAAATATATATCGTCATCATCAAGTGATAATTTTTTTTCATCTTTTAATCTATCTTCAATTTTATCAAATGATACTTTTAAAATCTCAGAATATACCTTATGAATACGATTTTCATCTAAATCTAATATCAAAAGAGAATCAAGTACTTCATAAAGTTCTGATATAGAACTTGATTTTAATGCAGCAGCCTCTTTTTCCTCTAGAAAGCCTAAAAACTCTGGGTTTAATCTTGCTTCTTGTAACTCTTCTGGTGTCATACTTTATATCCCTTTATAAACTTTTTTAATCTTGTTAATACCTCTTTAGTTATATCAGCACTCTCAACCAATGCAATTCTTACATAGTTTTTTCCAATTCCATTTCGTCCTAAAAAACTTCCCGGTAAAACTTTTATATTCATCTTTTCATATAACTCTTGTGTAAATTTTAATTCATCTTCAACCTCAAGCCATATATAAAAAGTAGAATCAGGAATTTTAATATCTAAAATATCACGTGCAATATCAAAATTCTTTTTATAAATCTTTCTAAACTCTTCTACATGATTCTCATCATTCCATGCAATAGATGCAGTTTTTTGCATTGGCAATGGTAAAGCACATCCTACATAAGTTCGATATTTCATATAATCTTTTAAAATAACTTTATCACCTGCAATAAAACCACTTCTAAGTCCTGGTGCTGAACTTCTTTTAGATATTGAGTTAAGAACTAAACAGTTTTTAAACTCTTTGTTTCCAACTTCTACACAAGCTTCTAGTAAAGAAACTGGTTTTTTATCTTCATCAAAATAAAGTTCACTATAACACTCGTCATTTATTAAAACAAAATCAAACTCTATAGCTTTTTTAGCCCACTGTTTTAACTCTTCTTTAGAGATACTAGCACTTGTAGGATTGTTTGGATAGTTTAATATTACTAAATCACACTCTTTCATCTCATCTTGCGTTAAACTAACTAAAAAGTTATTCTCTTTAGTCATATCCATATGGATAATCTTAGCACGACTAGCAATCGCTGCACCCTCATATATCTGATAAAAAGGGTTAGGAAATGCCATAGTAGGTTTAGATTTATCAAAAAGTAAAAACTGAGGAAAGTTAAATAATACCTCACGTGTTCCAAAAGTAGGGATAATCTCTTTATTTGAAATAGTCACGCCAAATCTTTTAGATACAAAGTTTATCATAGATTCTCTAAGATAGTTTTCCCCTGCACTTTTTGGGTATTTATTAAGTAAAGAACTAGTATCTTTTAATTCATCTTGAATAAACTGTGGTGTACTAAACTGTGGTTCACCAATAGTTAAACTACTTGGATTAAACTCATTATTTGGTTTAATATCTTTTAATAATTGCGTTAATTTTTCAAACGGATATGTTTCAAAATTCACATAAACTCCAATATTTTTTATTAATTTTTTTGGGATTTTAAATGCAGAAGCGATGTTTAGTTAAAACTAAACATCTAAATGCTCTACATCCTTAGCATGATCTTCTATATATTTTCTTCTTGGTTCAACTTCATCACCCATAAATAGTGTAAAAGTTTCGCTTGCAACTTCTGCATCAT